>LKNC01000062.1 GCA_001564255.1 Natrialbaceae archaeon Tc-Br11_E2g1 | reverse complement strand
GGCGCGGACAGGTCGGCACACACTTGTAGGGGCCGCAAGTAGGGGCCCGATAGATGGTCGAAATCGCGACGCTTGCGACGTTCCTCGTTGCCGCTCTCGCGAGCCTCTTCATGGCGTGGTCGATCGGGGCGGGGTCCTCGGGATCGACGCCGTTTGCCCCCGCGGTCGGTGCGAACGCGATTTCGGTGATGCGAGCCGGGTTTGTCGTCGGTATTCTCGGCTTTCTCGGGGCGGTGTTACAGGGTGCGAACGTCTCCGAGGCCGTCGGGACGGAGTTGATCGGCGGTGTGACCCTCTCGCCGATCGCGGCGACGCTCGCACTCACGATCGCCGCGGCGCTTGTGGCCATCGGCGTCTTCGCGGGATATCCGATCGCAACGGCGTTTACCGTCACGGGGGCGGTCATCGGCGTCGGGTTGGCGATGGGCGGGGACCCGGCATGGGCGAAGTACCAGGAGATCGCCGCCCTCTGGATCCTCACTCCGTTCGTCGGCGGGGGGTTCGCCTACGCGATCGCCCGGTTCCTGCGCGACGAGCCGGTCCCCGAGGAGTACCTGATCGTCGTCCTCGCGGCCGTCGTCGGCGTCCTCATCGCGAACATCGAGTTCGCGACCCTCGGCCCGCCGGATGGGGGTGCCTCGATCGCAGCCGAAGTCGGTGGTTCACTCCCCGGCCCGACGGTTTTCGGTGTCGTCGTCGTCACTGCACTCATCGCCATCGGGTGGGCACTGGCCGTCGGCTACGATCTCCGGGAGGACGTCGAACGCGGGGAACGACACTTCCTTTTGATCCTCGGCGGCCTCGTCGCCTTCTCCGCCGGCGGCAGCCAGGTCGGCCTGGCTATCGGTCCGTTGATCCCGATTTCGGGAGATCTCGGTCTTCCACTCGTCGCATTGTTGTTCGGTGGCGGGGTCGGACTGCTGGTCGGCTCCTGGACCGGCGCACCGCGGATGATCAAAGCGATCTCACAGGACTACTCCTCGCTTGGACCCCGTCGATCGATCGCCGCGCTCATCCCCTCTTTCGCCATCGCACAGGCGGCCGTCCTCTTTGGCATCCCCGTCTCGTTTAACCAGATCATCGTGAGTTCGATCATCGGCAGCGGCTACGCCGCCTCGGGGGCCGGCGGCGGCGTCAGCGCACGAAAGATGAGCTACACCGTCCTCGCGTGGATCGTCTCGCTTGCCCTCTCGCTTGGCGTGAGCTACGTGGCCCTCCGGGCCGTCGACACCGTCTTGTTCTAGACCGAACGGGCTTTACATCCACACTTCCGACTCGGAATATGGACGGCCCACGAACGGTACAGTGGCGACGGGACCCCGCTACCTCCCGGACCGTTCGCACACTCCGCTCGCTCGGCGGTGGCGGGCTGCTCGCGGCCATCGTACTCATCGTCTTCGCCCGGTTTTTCGCCTTTACCGGCCTCACGTCCGGCCAACCGATCGTCGTCGCGATCGGCGTGGCACTCGCGGTCACGATCGTCGCGCTCGCGGTATCGAGTAACCCCGGCGGGAGCCTCGAGCGCGTCTTCGAACCGCTACCGATCTCGGGACCCGAAAGCGACGGGATCAGGCGGGTGCTCGACGCCGCCGTCGGTGCGATCGCCGTCGCCACGTACATGCTCGTCGCGGCGGGCGTCGTCGGGGGGAACGCCGGCAACTTCGCGGCCGCCGTCGCCATCCCGGTCGCCGTGATCTCGCTTTTGCTCTCGAGTTTCCTCCAGTCGGTCGGTACTCTCGACCTGGATGAAAACCGGCTGTACCTCCACGACCCCGAAATCGCGATCGACCTCGAGGAGATCGACGACGTCTCCTACCGGACGGTCGGTGACATGGCCGTGGTGAAACTCGTCTACGCCCAGCCAGACGGCCAGTACGTCGCGGGCCCGCGTCGGCTCACCACGCCCCCGGAGATCGCCCGCGAGGTCCAGGGGATCGTTCGCTCGCGTTGACCGGCGACGAACGACAGTTTAAACCCCGGGACGCGCAAATCGCGAGTAATGAACGTAGCGGAGCTGTCGGGGCTCCCGCCCGGCGCGACCGAACACTTTCAGGCCGAGGGGATCGAGGAGCTGTATCCCCCACAGGCGGCGGCCGTCGAGGCGGGCGCCCTCGAGGGCGAGAACCTCGTCGCCGCGGTCCCGACCGCGAGCGGGAAGACGATGATCGCCGCCCTCTCGATGTTGTCGGCGATCGAACGCGGCGTCTCCGAGCCACGCTCGGATGGCTCGGAAGGCGCGAGAGCGTCTTCCGGCGGGAAGGCCCTCTACATCGTCCCGCTTCGGGCCCTGGCCAGTGAGAAGCGAGCCGAGTTCGAGGCCTACGAGGACTTCGGCGTCAGCGTCGGGGTCACCACAGGTAACTACGAATCGACGAGCGACTGGCTCGCCACCAAGGACATCATCGTCGCCACGAGCGAGAAGGTCGACTCGCTCGTCCGAAACGGCGCGGACTGGCTTTCGGATCTCACCTGCGTCGTGAGCGACGAGGTCCACCTCATCGACGACCGCAACCGGGGGCCGACCCTCGAGGTCACCGTAGCGAAGTTACGAAAGCTCAACCCACGACTCCAGGTGATCGCGCTCTCGGCGACGATCGGCAACGCCGAGGTGATCGCCGACTGGCTCGACGCCGCGCTGGTCGACGACGACTGGCGACCGATCGACCTCCGAACCGGGGTTCACTACGGCAACGCCCTCCAGTTCGACGACGGATCGACCCGCGAAGTCCCCGTCGAGGGGGCACAGAGACAGGAGGCGGCGCTGGTGAGAGACATCTTGGCGGAGGGTGGGTCCTCGCTCGTGTTCGTTAGCTCCCGACGGAACGCCGAAGGGGCGGCCAAACGACTCTCGGGGGTCACCTCCGACGCGCTCACCGACGAGGAACGCCGGGAACTCACGGCCCTCGCCGAGGAGATCCGCGAGGTCAGTGACACCGAGACGAGCGAGGACCTGGCTACCTGCGTCGAGGAGGGCGCGGCCTTCCACCACGCCGGCCTCGCGAGCGAACACCGCTCGCTGATCGAGGACGCCTTCCGCGAGCGCACCCTCAAGGTGATCTCGGCGACGCCGACCCTCGCCGCCGGGGTGAACACCCCCGCCCGGCGCGTCGTCGTCCGGGACTGGCGACGCTTCGATCCGAGCGCCGGCGGGATGACGCCCCTGCCCATCCTCGAGGTCCACCAGATGATGGGGCGGGCCGGCCGCCCCGGCCTCGATCCCTACGGCGAGGCGGTCTTGCTCGCCAAGAGCCACGAGGACAAAGACGACCTCTTCGAGCGGTACGTCTGGGCCGACCCGGAGGACGTCCACTCGAAACTCGCCGCCGAACCCGCCCTCCGGACCCACGTGCTCGCGACGGTCGCCTCCGGCTTCGCCCGTACCCGCACAGGCCTCCTCGACTTTCTCGAGGAAACCCTCTATGCGACCCAGTCGACCGAGGCCGGCCGCCTCGAGGCCGTCACCGACGACGTCTTGGCGTACCTCGAGAGAAACGACTTCATCGAACGCGAGGGTGGGGGAGCAAAACCGACCGGGTTCACCTCGGCGGCGGAGTTAGACGACGCAGGCGGCGTCGACCTCGCGGCGACGAGTCTGGGCCACACCGTCTCGCGGCTGTACGTCGACCCGATGAGCGCCGCCGAGATCGTCCACGGCCTCGAGTCCGCCGAGGACCGGCCGACCGCACTCGGGCTCTATCAGCTGATCTCGAGGACGCCCGATATGTACGAGTTGTATCTCCGATCGGGCGAGGACGAGGAGTACGGCGGGGTGTACTACGAGCGCGAAGCGGAGTTCCTGGGGGCGGCCCCGAGTGAGTTCGAGGACGCCCGCTTTGAGGACTGGCTCGCCGCACTCAAGACGGGCAAACTGCTCGAAGACTGGGCCGACGAGGACGACGAAGAGCGGATCACCGAGCGATACGGCGTCGGTCCCGGCGATCTGCGGGGAAAAGTCGACACCGCCGAGTGGCTGCTCGGTGCAGCCGAGTCCCTCGCCAGCGAGATCGGAAGCGAGTGGACGGTCGCCGTCCGGGAGGCCCGCGCCCGGGTCGAACACGGGGTCGATGAGGAGTTGCTCGAACTCGTCTCGATCCGCGGGGTGGGCCGGAAACGCGCGAGGGCGCTCTACGGGGCCGGCCTCGAGACGCCCGCCGACCTCCGGGACGCGGACAAAGGCGTCGTCCTCGCGGCGCTGAAAGGGAAGAAGACGGCGGAGACGGTCCTCGAGAACGCCGGCCGGGAGGATCCGTCGATGGACGACGTCGAGCCACGCGAGGGCGTCGGGACCGATACCACCCAGAGCGGATCGGACGCCGCCGGCGAACCGAACACCGTCGAGAGCCAGTCCAGCCTGGGTGATTTCGAATGAGGGTCCTCGAGGGCCGACTCGAGGTCGACGACCTCGACGCCTTCGTCGCCGAACTCGGCGAAATCGCCGACGCTCACGGCGTCACGATCCAGGCGTTCGACGCCCGCTACGTCGCCGGCCGGCGTCACCTACAGCGGGCCGTCGAACTCGCCGACCGCGCGACCGAGAGAGGGGAGAACGTCGCCCGCGACCGCGCGGTCGAGATCCTGCTGTACGCCGCCGGGCGCAGGCAGATCGATCGCGCACTCGAGATGGGCGTCGCCGAGGGCGAGACCCGGGCCGTCGTGGTGGTCGACGGCGAGGGCGACGAGGCGGGCACACTCGAGTCCCTGCGTGAGCTGGCGTCGTTCGTCGCCGCCGAACCCACGCTCGAGGAGTACGACGAGGGGACGCTGTGTTCGTTCTTCGCGATCACCGACGCCGAACGGGCGGCGACGGACGCGAGCCTCGGGGACCTCGTCCGCGAGCGGGTGGCGTTGCTCGAGGTCGAGAAGTGATACCGTCGCCAGGCAGTATCGCTTCCTGACCGACTCTCCCACCCGTGTCACGACCGACACCATACTCTTGTAGACTCCAGTACAACTCGAGGGCATGACGAGCCTCGAGGACCCACTCGAGATCGGTGGCGTGACGATCCCAAACCGACTCTACCGCGCGCCCCTCCTCGAGTGTGCGGGCAACGGTCCGGACGCCGTCGGGACACTGATCGAGGAACTCGAGCCGGCAGCCGCCTCGGGGGTCGGACTGGTCTTCCAGGGTGCGGTGATCGTCCGCGGGGAGGGTGGCTGTGCCGCCCCGGGGATGACCCACGTCGACGACCCCGAGTTCGTCTCGCAGCTCTCGACGCTCACCGACCGGATCCACGACCACGGCGGGCGGATCTTCGCCCAGCTCGAACACGGCGGGCTCCGGAGCATGGAGACCTGGCACGCGGCGTTTCGCCGGGCGAACCCGGACCTCGAGCAACTGGCCGTCTCCGACCCGCCCTGGCCGCTCGCCGCCCTCGATCGCCTCGGCTTCCTCGAGTACGACCCACACGTCCTCTCGACGGCCGAAGTGTACGACCTCGCTGTGGACTTCGGTCGGTCGGCGGCGTCTCTGGTCGACGCCGGCTACGACGGCCTGCACATCTCGGGGGCGAACATGGGGATCGTTCAGCAGTTCCTCTCACCCTTTTACAACCGACGGAGCGACGAGTTCGGCGGTTCGCCGGAGGCCCGCCTGCGATTCCTCGAGATCGTCCACGAGGAGATCCGCGACCGGGTCGGGTCGGTCCCGCTGACGACGAAAGTGCCGGCGGAGACCCCGGCCCCGCCCGTGATCCGCCGGAAACTGTCACTCGAGGACGGGATCGAGATCGCCCGCCGCCTCGAGGTGATCGGCTACGACGCCGTCGTCCCCGTCAAGACCTCCGTGACCTGGGACATGAGCATCGTCCGCGGGGAGTACCCCGACCGGGCGTGGGACCTCGAGGCGATGTCCGAGGGATACGCCGAGGCGTTCGGGGGGTCCTGGCGGGCGAGTCTCGTCGCGGGGGCAAACCGCGTCCAGTCTCTGCAGTATCGGACCGAGCCAGCCTGGAACGCCGGGTTCTGCCGGCGGGTTCGTGAGGCGGTGTCGATCCCCGTCCTCGCGGAGGGTGGCATCCGCGGCCGGGCGGAGATCGACCGCTTGCTCGGCAGGGGTGGCCGGCAGGCCTGCGATATGGTCGGGATGGGGCGGCCCTTCTACGCCGAGCCCCGGCTCGCCGCCCGACTCCTCGAGGCCGACGCCGGCCGCGTCCTCTGTGAGAGCTGTAACAACTGTACGATTCCGCAGGTTACGGGCGCACCCGGAATGTGCCGGACGCCGGACGTCCTGCGAACACGGGGGGAACTCGAGCGGGCGGGGGCCTACGAGACGGGTACGGACGACTGACCGACCCGCCGGTAGCCGTCCTATCGGTGGGTGTGCTGCCACACCGGCGACACCCCTTCGTTTCAACTGGAAACACGGGGGCGAGACTGGAAACACACTCGAGACGAACTGTGAGAAGTAGTCCCGGAAGGATTCGAACCTTCGTCGAAGCCCCCAGAAGGCTTCAGGATTGGCCGCTACCCCACGGGACTGAGCGTTGCAATATCCGATTCGTTCGGGGGATATTTATCGTTGTCGGGTTCACCCCGCCGTGGGGCGGGAAAACGTGCCGGTCAGGACTCGTCGCCGTCGTCCTGGAGGTTGTAGCCGCCGCCGGCGTAGGGGTCGGTCTCGGGCTCGTAGGAGAGTTCGCTCCGTTCGAAGAGGTACGCGAAAAAGCCGAAAATCGGCACCAACAGGCTGATTGCCGCCCACTTTCGCTGGTTCATTCCGACTCTCCCCGCGTCGTAGTAGGCGAACGTCGCCATCCCGACGAGCCACAGGATCGGGATGCCGACGATGACGACGAGTAACCACGGGTCCATGTAGACGGGTACGCCACGCAGCTACTAAACCACTGTCCGTCGGGTGTGGGTCGTACTGTAGACTCATACTGACGGACAGCAGTTCGTGAACGAAAGAGACGGATACCCGGACAGTAGACCTAACAGAGGGCGCGAACAACGGGACCTCTGTCCCGTGATGAGTGCCCGGACACTGAAACACAGGTTCTGTCCGCTCGACCCCACCGAGTCATATGAATTCATAAACGTGTATGATTACAGCCATATCCTGTACGTTCGTCTGCAATCGCCATTTTTATTGGAAGCTTAGCGGAACATCCGTCAATGTCCGAGGAAGCGAACCCGTTCGATAGCCTGCAGTCACAGATCGACGACGTGGCGGAATATGTAGACGTCGGCGACGACGTCATCGAACGTCTCAAACACCCAGAACGGGTACTCGAGACGAACCTGACGGTCGAACGTGACGACGGCTCCCTCGAGCGGTTCACCGCCTTCCGGTCGCAGTTCAACGGTGACCGTGGCCCGTACAAAGGCGGCATCCGCTATCATCCGGGTGTCACCTGCGACGAGGTCAAGGCGCTATCGGGGTGGATGACCTACAAGACCGCCATCGTCGACATCCCACTCGGCGGCGGCAAGGGCGGCATCGTCGTCGATCCCACCGAGTACAGCGAGAGCGAACTCGAGCGACTCACCCGTGCGTTCGCGAAGGAACTGGCTCCCATGATCGGCGTCGATCGCGACGTCCCGGCACCGGACGTCAACACCGGCCAGCGGGAGATGAACTGGATCAAAGACACCTACGAGACCATAGAGAACACGACGGAACCGGGTGTCATCACGGGCAAGGCACTCGACAGCGGCGGCAGCGAGGGACGGGTCGAGGCGACCGGCCGCTCGACCGTCATCGCCGCCCGCGAGGCCTTCGACTACCTCGGAGGTGACATCTCCGACGCGACCGTCGCCGTCCAGGGCTACGGCAACGCCGGCTGGATCTCCGCGAAACTCGTCGAGGAACTCGGCGCGACGGTCGTCGCCGTCTCCGACTCGAGTGGCGGCATCTACAACGAGGACGGTCTGGACGCCCGCGACGTCAAGGCGTTCAAAAACGAGACGGGGTCGGTCTCGGAGTACTCCGAGGCGGACGAGGCGCTCACCAACGACGAACTGCTCTCCCTCGACGTCGACTTGCTGATCCCCGCCGCCCTCGAGAACGCCGTCGACGCCGAACTCGCCGAGGACGTCGAGGCCGACGTCATCTCCGAGGCCGCCAACGGCCCGCTGACACCCGGTGCCGACGAGGTACTCGCCGAGAAGGACTGTATCACGGTCCCGGACATCCTGGCGAACGCCGGCGGCGTCACCGTGAGCTACTTCGAGTGGGTCCAGAACCGTCAGCGATTTTACTGGTCCGAAAAGAGGGTAAACGAGGAACTCGAGGCGATCATCGTCGACGCCTTCGACGCCCTGACCGACGCCTACGAGGAACACGATCTCGAGACGTTCCGCCAGGCCGCCTACGTCGTCTCCGTCCAGCGTGTCGCCGACGCCTTCGAGGAAGCGGGCACGTTCCCCTGACCCGAGATACCGGAGACCGGACGGCAGGTATAACAACGGACGCGCCGAACCCATCCGCATGGCGATCGTTGCGGCGGTAGACGGCTCCGAATCCGAACGGGCGGTAGCGGTCATCGAGCAGGCACACGACCTCGCCGAACAGTACGGCGTCGAGTTACACATCGTCCACGTGGGGGATCCCACCGTCGGTTTCCGACAGGACTTCACCGACGTCTCCGAGGACGCCTTGCGGACGGAACCGGGACTCCCATCCGAACACATCGTCGAGGACGTTCAGGAGACGGCGGCCGAGATCGCGGCCAAAGCGGCCGACAGGGTCGATGGGATCGACTCCTACGAGGCCGTCGGCCTCGTCGGCGACATCGCGGAGGTCGTGCGTACCTACGCCGAAGAACACGACGCCGAGTACATCGTCGTCTGTGGCCGCAAACGTCGGCCCCTCGGCCAGGCGCTTTTCGGCAGTGTCACCCAGTCGCTTCTGTTGAACGCTGACTGCCCGATCGTCGCCGTCCCCTACGACGCGGAGTGAGCGTCCGTCCCCGATAGGTCTAAGCGACCACGGTCTGATTGTTCGCCAAATGGAAGGTTCTCTCGCCCTCGTTGCCCGCGCACTCGAGGACGCCACCCGGGTCGAGTTCGAGCGTCGCGTCGACGACCAGGCCGCCGACCTCACCGAGGCCGTCCGTGCGGGGCGACTCGACAACCCCGGGTTCGCGCTGGGGATCGAACTCGAGGTCTACGCGGTCTCCGAGGACGGCCGTCTGACCCGGGTGCCGGCGGACGTCTTCGGGGCCCCCTGTGACCGGGAGTTCGGGCTCCACAACGCCGAACTCCACACGGATCCCGATCCGTTCGACGAGGAGGGGATCGCCGCCCAGGCCCGACAGCTGCGCCGTCGCTACCGGGAGTCCCACGGGGCGGCCGCCCGCGAGGGGCTGTCGTTCGTCCTCGACGCGATGTGGACCGTCCCGCCGGCGGGGGGAACCGACGCGTATCTCACGGACGTCCGCGAGGAAGACGGGGTGACGGTCGCAGGGAACATGACCCCTGCCGCCCGGTACCACGCGATCGACAACGACGTCCTCGAGAACGCCGGCGGGACGGTGTCTCTCTCCGTGCCGGGGGTCGACCGGGAGTTCCCCACGATCCTTTTCGAGTCGCTGACGAGTTCGATCCAGCCACACCTCCAGATCCCCGACGCCGACACACTCCCCCGCTATCACAACCTCGCCGCCCGGACGCTCGGCCCAGTCCTCGCGCTGGCGACGAACTCCCCGCTCTTGCCGGCCGACTGCTACGACGTCGACGACCCCGAACGGCTCCTCGAGGAAACCTTCCACGAACTCCGGATCCCGGTGTTCGAGGGGTCGATCGACGACGCCTGGCCGAAAGTGCGATTTCCGGACGACCTCGAGGACGCGACCGACGTCGTCGACTATCTGCGCGACGACCCGACCTGTGCACCCTTCCTCCGGGAGTGGCTCGAGGACGGCGACCGGGGGACGTTCCCCGAACTGTTCTGGGAACTCGATCACAAGCGTGGGACCTACTGGCGGTGGCTCCGTGTCGTGACCGGCGGCCAGCCCGTCGGGGGCGGCGACCGGTGGTCGGTCCGCCTCGAGTATCGCCCGCTTCCCACCCAGCCGACGATCACCGACAACATTGGCCTCCAGGTACTCGTCGCCGGACTCGTCTGTGGGCTCGTCGAGACCGACCATCCGCTCGCGGACCTCGAGATCGGGGCCGCCGAGGACTGCTTTTACGACGTCGTCGAGAACGGCTTGGCGGCGGAGTTCGCCTGGATCACCGCCGACGGCGAGCGGACGGACGACCCCGCGAGCGTCTACGACGACCTCTTCTCGGTGGCCCGTCGTGGCCTCCGGGAACAGGGGGTGTCCGACGGGACGATCGAGACGTACGTAGCCCCCATCGAGGCCCGGTGGGAGACCCGGACGACCCCGAGTACGTGGAAACTCGAGGCCGTCCGCGAACGGCTCGGGGAGGGGAAGTCCCTCGAGGAAGCGATCGAGGGTATGCAGGCGGCGTACGTCAGCCGTTCGGGGGACACAGAGCCGTTTTCGCGGTGGTCGAACAGGTAAGAGCCCGGCGTACGGTGTCTCCCGATGGGGACTGCGGTATCCGGCGATACCGTGCATTAATTTCTACCGGTCAAACACCCAACGAACGTGACCGACCTCCAACGGTCAGGTTGATCACTCACCCCGGCACAGCCTCGTACCTCCCCATACGGGAGGAGTTCCCTCCATCGGAGAACACCGCTACCCCCGCGAAAACGCTCTCCGATACTCCCCTCAAAAATAAAATTTGTTTATATATAAGGTAAAATTTAGATATATATTCACTGATGCTGGTTAGAGACACTTATTTATGTATTGGGGTCGTCGTCTGTCAGTCAGCAGGACGTACCACTGCCGTCGGTGACAGCGCCTAGAACTATCATCTCGTTCGGGGGTTCGTGACGCCGATCCAGTGTGCTGTCCGCTGGCCGAACTCTCACAGCTGGGGGTGACTACACCGGTAAATACTTTTACTAGATTTTTCTACCAGGGGGACGGTCGCGGACCTCCCCACACTCTCTCGAAAGAAAATGTGTGAGTTGCACAGGTCGGGTCAGAACACTTTGACTCGGTACCCGTCTTCAGCCAGTTCGTCGACGAAGGCGCTGACGTCGGCCTCGATGATATCGAACGTATCGTAGTGTATCGGTAATACGAGGTCTGGATTGACACACCGGACGAAATCCGCGGCATCGTGGCGGTCCATCGTGTACGTCCCACCGATCGGAACGAGAACGACGTCCGCGGAGACGGTTTCGTGGAACGGAATGAAGTCGGTATCCCCGGTAACACACACGGACGTGCCCGAGATGTTCACCTCCATACCGATCCCTTCCCCGTAGTCGTGGAACGGGTTCCCGAAGCTATCGACGTTTTCGCCGTCTGGATCGTTCCAGGCGGGAAGGCTTCGGACGTGAACTTCGCCGTCGTCGATCGTCGTTTCACCGACCGACGGTACTGGAACGACGTCGTGGCCAACGCCGCCCGTATCGATCTCCTCGTAGGCCACGACGACCGTCGACGGCGTCGAGACGGCGTCGATCGCAGCGACGTCGTAGTGATCCGGATCGTCGTGGGTGACGAACACGAAATCGGCGTCGTGAGGCTCTTCCTCGAGCACATCACTCCACGGATCGATGTAGAACACCGCGTCGTCCTCGGACTCGATTCGAACGCTCGAGTGGCCGTGTCGTTCGAAGGTAAGCCCCCTGTACATGACGTCGATATCGAGTTCCGTTCGGACGCTTCGGTCGGTGCCATCGACCGAGACCCACTCGGTGGTTTCGGTGTCGGTAAACTGTGTGTGAACCAGATACGTCCCATCGGGAACGTCACTGAACTCGACGAAGCCGTCGGCACCGGTCCTGGCGATTCGTCCCTCCTCGATCATCGCTTCTAGTCCGGGCGGACTCCAGATGGGATTCCCCGCACTACTGGCACCGGCGACAGGGGCGCTTTCGTGGTCGGGAGCGAACCACGACCCGCCGTCGGAGGCGACCTCCGGGTCGGCGAGCCG
>LKNC01000061.1 GCA_001564255.1 Natrialbaceae archaeon Tc-Br11_E2g1 | reverse complement strand
CTCGAGCGCACGATCGGCGACGCACTCGATGTCGTCGCGACGGCACTCGAGTCGGGCGAGGTCGTCCCCGGTGCCGGCGCGACCGAGATCGCCATCGCCGACGCGATCCGCTCGGGTGCGGCGAGTATCGAGGGACGCAAACAGCTCGCCGTCGAGGCCTTCGCCGACGCCGTAGACGTCGTCCCGCGGACGCTCGCTGCGAACGCCGGTCAGGATCCGATCGACTCGCTCGTTGACCTCCGTGCCGCCCACGAGGAGTCGGGACGTGCCGGGCTGATCACCGACGTGGAGACGGTTACGATCGACGACCCAGTCGAGTACGGCGTCGTCGACCCGGCCGACGTCAAACGCGAGGCCGTCGAGAGCGCGACCGAGGCCGCGACGATGATCGCCCGTATCGACGACGTCATCTCCGCGGAGTAGCTCCCGTACCGCTCACATCGGCACCTAATACTGGATTTCTTTTGGCGACCACTCCGGACAACGAGACGGTGAGTACCACGGTACTCGCCGCCCTCGAGACAGCCGTCGGCGGCGAAAATCCGCGGGGATCGTCGTCCGTCAGTAACACTCACGTTCGACGCGTTCGTCGAACGCCCGCGAGAGGCGTTCCGTGAGTGGGCCGACCTCGAGGCCGACCCCGTCTACGGCCGTAACCGGGCGGATCTCCCAGGTCGTATTGGTCAGGAAAACCTCCTCGGCGGTACGGACCGCCTCCGGTTCGTACCGTCCTTTCGAAACCGACAGGTCCGCCTCGTCGGCCACCTCGAGGACGACCCGGCGGGTGATCCCCGGCAGGACCGAGAGGTCGGTCGTCGGCGTGTGCAAGACCCCGTCGGTGACGAACCAGACGTTGCTCGTCGCCCCCTCCGAAACTGCGCCCTCGAGGTCACAGAGCAGGGCCTCGTCGGCCCCGGGGGAGAGCTCGTTGCGTGCGAGGATTCCGTTGAGGTAGTTGTGTGTTTTCGCCGTCGCCGGGATCGCCGCCTCGGGGATCCGGCGGGTCTCGACGGTCTCGACCGTCGCCGGCCCGTCCCAGACGGGGTCGCCCTCGAGGCCCCCGCGGGGGAGTGGTTTGGCGTAGACCACGACCGTCGGGTCGACTGCGGGGTCGGGCGTGAGCTTTCCGGGCTGGACACCGCGGGTGATCGAGAGGCGAACGTAGGCGTCGGCGAGACCGTTTTCGGCGAGCGTCTCCTCGATCCGCCGGCACAGGTCACGTCGGGAGAGGCCGTGTTCGAGATCGAGGGTCTCACAGGTGGCCTCGAGGCGGTCGGCGTGGGCCTCCCACTCGAAAACCGTCCCGCCGTAGGCCCGCAGCGTCTCGAACGCGCCGTCGCCGTACCGAAAGCCGCGGTCGTCGACGGAGACCGTCGCCTCGCTCGCGGGGACGAGGTCGCCGTCGAGGTGGTAGAGAGGCTCGCTCATTCGTGCTCGCTCGCGAGTTCACAGAAGTTCCCGATCATCCGTTTGCCGACCTCGAGGGAGATGTCTTCGCCGCTTCCATCGACGTCCCGTCCGGAGTCGGCCTCGCGCGTGAGAATGCTCTCGGGGTGAAACTGGACGCCGACGTGGGGGTGCTCTTCGTGTCGAACCGCCATCAACACGTCCCTGTCGTCGGCCGTACTCGCCGTCTCGACCAGCCCGTCCGTGAGTTCCTCGCGTTCGACCGCCAGGGAGTGATACCGACCGACCTGAAACCGCCCGGGCAGTCCCTCGAACACCCCCTCGCCGTCGTGGGTGACGACGGAGGGTTTGCCGTGGACGACCTCGGGGGCGTGGACGACCGACGCACCGTTTGCCCCACACAGCGCCTGATGACCCAGGCAGACCCCGAGGATCGGATAGTCGGTTTCGGCGAACAGTGGGATCGAGATCCCGGCCTCCTCGGGCGTCCCCGGCCCCGGCGAGACGACGATCCCCAGCGGATCGAGGTCGTGGACGTCCGCGATCGAGAGGGCGTCGTTGCGTCGGACGACGACTTCGTCGGCGATTTCGCCCACGTACTGGACGAGGTTGTAGGCGAACGAGTCGTAGTTGTCGATCACGAGGATACGCGTCTCACCCATCCTGTCCACCCCCACCGGCCTCGAGGGCCATCCCCGCCCGCTCACCGAGGGCCTCGTCGACGGCCGTGATCAGCGCCCGGGCCTTATCGAGGGTCTCGTCGTACTCCCGGTAGGGATCGGAGTCGTGGACGATCCCCGCGCCGACACGGAGGTGATACTCCCCTTCGTGGCGGACGAGCGTCCGGATCGTGATGTTCAGTGTCGCCCGACCGTCGAAGCCGAAGATCCCGACACCGCCCGTGTAGGGGCCCCTTCGGGTGTCCTCGAGTTCGTCGATTATCTCCATCGTCTTCGGCTTCGGTGCGCCGGTGATCGTCCCGCCGGGGAACAACGCGGCGACGGCGTCGGCGAGGCTCTCGTCGGCTCGAAGCCGGCCGGTTACGTCCGAGACGAGGTGCATCACCTCCGAGTAGCGATCGACCCGGCGGTACTCTGCGACCTCGACGCTGCCGTACACACAGACTTTCCCCAAGTCGTTTCGCTCGAGGTCGACGAGCATGGCGTGTTCGGCCCGTTCTTTCCCGTCGCCGAGTAAGTCGGCCTCGAGCGCCTCGTCCGCTTCGGGGGTCTCCCCGCGCGGTCGGGTCCCGGCGATCGGTTCCGTCCGGACGGACGACCCCTCGCGCTCGAGGAGGAGTTCCGGGCTCGCACTCACGAGATCGGCCGCCCGGAACTCGAGCAGACACGAATAGGGCGCGGGGTTGACCCGGCGTAAGGCGTCGTAGGCGGCGACGGGGTGGACGGCCGCGGGGGCGACCAGTCGCTGGGAGACGTTCGTCTGGAAGGTGTCGCCGTCGTGGACGTACTCCTGTACCCGCCGGACGCGATCGGCGAACGCCTCCCGCCCGCAGTCGCTTTCGAACGTCGCCGTCGGCGTCTCGACGGGGGGTTCGCCAACCCGCGGCTCCCCGTCGCGGATCCGGGTGGCGAGTTCGAGGGCGCGTCCTCTGGCGCGTTCGTAGGCCGCTTTCGGATCGTCGCCGACCCGTGGACAGGCCGTAATTCGCAGGGTCGTCTCGCCATCGCGTGGTTCCTCCCAGGCGGCAAGCCGATCGTAGACGGCGACCTCGAGTCTCGGCAGTCCACGATCGTCTTCGGCCGATCCCGGGAGGTCCTCGAGTTCGCGGGCGATATCGTAGGAGAGCCAGCCGATCGCCCCACACGGGTAGGGGACCGAACAGTCACCCCGAAGGAGGTCCGCGCCGTCGAGTACGCCCTCGAGAGCCGCGAGCGTCGGCGCGTCGTCACCCGCCCCCCTGAGTGTGGCGTCGGGCGAAACCGTCAGCCGATCGATCGGATCGACGCCGAAGTAGCCCCAGCCCGACTGGCCGCCGGTCGTCTCGAGGTAGGCCCCGCCGGGCCCGTCACGGGCACGCCGATAGGCGTCGAAGGGATCGGAGACGGGGAGGTGGAGTTCCACGGGGACCCGCGTTGTACTCGGAACCTCCGTGGCGGCCGCCTCGAAGGCCTCGAGTGTGGTCACGACGTGCGGGTCGGTCATCGGGAGAAAAGAGGAGAAGGGAGCGTAACCGTCTTGCGGTTCGATCCGGCCTACCTGACCTGGGCTCGGTCGATCCAACCCTGGAGCCGTTTCTCGGAGATGTCCGTCCCCTCGGCGAGGTCGGCGGCGTCGGCCGCCGCGAGGTCGCTTACGGTCTCGACGCCTGCGGCTGCGAGCCGGTCGGAGTAGGCCGGCCCGATCCCCTTGATCTCGCCCACAGGGACGGAGTCGACCGACTGGCCGCCTTCCCCGGCGGTCGACGGAGCGTCAGCAGTGTCGATTTCGGGTGCCTCGTCGGGTTCGTCGACGTCAGCAGCGTCGGTTTCGGGTGCTCCGTCGGGTCCCGTGTGCTCAGCGGCGTCGGCCTCCGGAGGGTCGTCGTCGTGCTCGGGACCGTCCTCGCTTTCGTCCATCGGAGGTGCCCCTGAGTCCGTGTCGGCCGATCGTTCGTCCGGTTCGTCCCTCTCGCGTTCGACGGTCACACCCACGTCCCGGTCGTAGCGGCGCTCGGACGCAGTGTCGCCGAACCCGAGAAGCGACTTCAGTTTCTGGAGGAGCGACATTACCTCGACTAGGTGAGTCCGCTACCTAAAGTCGTTTGATCGTGGCGGTAGTCGACGGCTCGGGGTCGAGCGATCCGAGAACCCGCCGTCTCGAGCGATGGGTCACAGCCCCGATCGAAGCGCCCCGTTCATCGCCTCGACGGGAGCCTCCTCGCCGGTCCACCGCTCCAGGGCGTCGACACCCTGGTAGAGCAACATCCACGCGCCGTCTATCGTCGTCGCCCCTGCCTCACTCGCCTCCCGGAGCAAGCGCGTCTCGAGGGGGCGATAGACGGCGTCCATCACGACCAGATCGGCGTGGAGCGCCTCGGCGGGCACCGGCGAGACGTCCGCCTCCATCCCGACGCTGGTCGCGTTGACGAGCACGTCGCTGTCGGGGACGAGGGTAGCGAGGTCCTCGAGGCCGTGTCCGGACGCCCCTGGAACCTCCTCGGCGAGGTCGTGAGCCGTCGACTCGGTTCGGTTTGCGATCTCGACTGTCGCACCCGCATCCGAGAGCGCGAAGGCGATCGCCCGACCAGCGCCGCCGGCACCCACGAGGGTCGCCCGCGCGCCCTCGAGGTCGACGTCGCCACGCTCTATGGCCCGCAGGGCACCCGAGGCGTCGGTGTTGTGGCCCGTCGGCACGTCACCACTGAAGTCGATCGTGTTCACCGCGCCGATCCGGGACGCCAGGTCGTCGACTGCGACGTACTCGAGTACGTCCCGTTTGAACGGGATCGTCACGTTCAGCCCGCTGATCCCGAGGGCGGCCGCGCCCTCGATCGCGGCCTCGAGGTCGTCCGGTTCCGGCTCGAAAGTCACGTAGCGTGCCTCGAGTCCGAGTTCGTCGTACGCAGCCTCGTGCATCGGCGGCGACAGGGAGTGGCCGACCGGGTTTCCGAGTAGACCGTATACGTCCATACGGCCACCTGCGTCCGGCGGTGACATAACGGGTGTGGACTCCGGCGGCGTTTTTCCGAGCGATGTGCGTTATCGTACGGCATGGGCCCTCCGAAGCGTTATTAATCTTTGAATTTACACGTTGTAGTATGAGTTCAGTGGGGGGAATCGATCCGCGGGGAGTATCTTCGACAGTCGGAACCGTGCTTTTGGTTGCGATCGCAATCGTTCTCGTGGTTGCTGTCGCCACGTTCACCCTTAGTCTAACTGACACCCCGAGTGAACCCGCACAGGCTGGTATCGATATCAACGACGGAAGCCACATCGAACTGGTAGTGGACGGGAACGCGGACGAAATAATACTCCGGGACGAGGACGGGAACGTCCACGGGACACTCGAGGACGTCGGTGACCGGATCGATTTCGACGGGCTTGATCTCCGGACGGAGTATTCGTTAATCGGCGTTCGCGGGGACGAGGAGACGTTGCTCGGAACGGTCTCGTCCGACCAGCTCGTCGGTGAGATATCCACGCCGACCTCGATTCCGGCCAGCTACGAGCCCGAAGACGAACTCGAGGGCAGCGGGGAAGAAGACGACCCGTACGTCGTCAGGAACGATAGCGACCTGCAGGCGATCGGCAACGCTGAGGAGAATGACTACGCCTACGTGCTCGGAAACGACATCGACGCCTCGCTTACCGGCGATTGGGACGATGGAGGTTTCGAGCCGATCGACGACTTCGAGGGGACTCTCGACGGTGATGGTCACACGATCTACGGACTGACGATCGACCAAGAGACCGAGGACGTGGGCCTGTTCTCGAGGACGAAAGAGGATGCGACGATCGAGGACGTCGCTGTTGCCGACATGGATATCGCCGGTGGGGAGAACGTCGGCGCGCTCGTCGGCTCGAACGAGGGGACGATCTCGGGTGCGACCGCCGGGTACGAGATGGCGGACGTTTACGAGGACGGCGTCCACGGGACGGAAAACGTCGGCGGACTCGTCGGGACGAACGAGGGAACGGTCGAGGACTCCTCGACGACGGGAACGATAAGCGGTGATTCTTCGGAGATCGCGGGACTCGTCGGGCAAAACTACGAGGATGGGGAGATCGACAGCTCCTACTCGACGGCCGGAGTCTCCATCGACGACCTCAGCGATCGCCACGTTGCGGGGCTCGTCGGGACGAACGAGGGAAACGTCACGAACTCACACGCGACTGGCGACATAGAGGTCGATGGAGTAGGCGACGACTACCCCCGCGTCGGTGGACTCGTCGGTGAGAACTACGGAACGATCACCGAATCGTACGCGACCGGTGATGTCACAGGTGAGGAGAACAACTACGGCGGTCTCGTCGGCATCAACTGGGGTGGAACCGTCGAACGCTCGTATGCGACCGGCGACGTCGATACCGACGGCCGAGCCGGCGCACTCGTTGCTCGGGAAAGCCAATCGGGCGGATCTGCAGACGAGGATATACAGAGTGAGGAAGGTCACATCGTCGACTCGTACGCGACTGGCGACGTGAGTAGTACTGATGACGACGCCGCCGGCGGTATCATCGGAAGTGTTCACAGTGCCAGTGGCACGAACGTGAGCATAGAGAACACCTACGCAACCGGCACGATAACGGGTGGAGATACCGGTGGATTGATCGGTGAAAATAACGGCGACGCCACCATCGAAAACTCCTACTGGGACAACGAAACGACAGGACAAACGGACGCGGTCGGTGACGGAAGCTTCGAGAACGAGGGCAACGTCACCGGCCTCGAGACCGCCGAGATGACCGGCACTGACGCCGAAGATAACATGGACGGGTTCGACTTCGAGGAGGTCTGGGCGGTCGTTTTAGATGACTACCCGGAACTCCTGGCCCTCGAGTGACCGAGTCACACCGTTTATACGACGGTCCGATCTATCCCGGTACATGCTCGAGGGCGTCACCCTCTACGTGCTCTTTCTGGTCGGCGGCGTCCTCGCCCTCTACGCCGGCGCGGAACTGCTCGTCGCCGGGGCCGGCCGACTCGCACTCGGACTCGGCTTGCGTGCGGCGACCGTCGGCGTTACCGTCATCGCCCTCGCGACGACCGCCCCCGAACTGTTCGTCGCGGTTCTGGGCGCACTCGAGGTCTCCGGGGACATCGGCCTCGGGACGATCGTCGGCTCGAATATCGCGAACGTCGGCCTCGTCCTCGGGATCGCGGCGTTGATCCGGCCCCTGGAGATCAGCGAGAGGGTCTTGCGCCGGCACGTCCCGTTTATGCTGCTCGCGGCACTCTTGTTGCCGATCCTCGGACTCGACGGCACGATCGGCCGCCTCGAGGGCGTGGTCTTTCTTGCCGTACTCTTCGTGTTCACGGGCTATCTGCTCTACTACGCCAGCGTCGACCCCGCGCCGGAACTCGAGAAGGAGGGTGCGCGACGGGGGGTTTCGGCGACGGACGTCGCGCTCGTGGTCGGCGGGTTGGTCGCGCTGGTGATCGGTTCGCGATGGCTCGTTACGGGTGGGCGGGGACTGCTCTCGGCGATGGGGTTTTCGGACCTGTTTATCGGCCTGACCGTCCTCGCGCTCGGGACCTCGTTGCCGGAACTGGCGGCGTCGGTCGTCGGCGCGATCCGCGGTGAGACCGGTTTCTCGGTGGGGAACGTGGTCGGTTCGAACATCTACAATATCCTCGCTGTCCTGGGAATCGTGGCGGTGATCGTTCCGATCTCGGTTTCGCCGAGTACGCTCCGGTTTGAGTTCCCCGCGATGGTCGCGTTCACGCTCGTGCTCACGGCGATGATGCTCCACGGCGAGGTGGTGAGTCGGGTCGACGGGGCGATCCTCGTCGTCGGCTACGTCGGCTTCGTCTTCCTGCTCTTTCCCTGACCCGCTAAAAGGGGAGCAACGACCTGAACTGCTGGACCATGCCGCCCGAGTGTTCCTCGCGGTAGGCCTCGAACTCCGGGTGCAAGGCGTTGAGTAGTTGCTGGCGACTCGAGAACTGCTCTCGGTCGACCGCCGCAAGGATCTCACCCAGGGCGACCGTGCTGCCGTGGGCGTCGTAGGCGATCCGTTCGTGGCCGATCTCGGCTGCGACGTCGTCCCCGCTCGCCGGAAAGGACAGATCTGACCGTCGCAAGACGGCGTCGACCGCGGCGATCCCGAACTCGATGCTGTCGACCTCGTCGTCGTCACCGTTCGATGGTGGCCGGACTCCCATGTCACCCCCACCTACGAACCCAGGTACAAAAACCACTGTGGAGCGATGCCGTCAGGTCTACCTCGATTCCCACCGACGTACTGGTATGACCGAGTACACCACCGTATCCATCCCGAAAGGACTCGCCGAACGCGTCGACGAGACGATCGAGGGGACGAGTTTCCAGAGCACGAGCGACCTCGTGCGCTTTCTGCTTCGCAGCATCGTCATCCAGCATCAAAAAGAAGGCGAGCTAACGGAAGCCGAGTTCGAGGAGATCACAGAACAGCTGAAAAGTCTGGGATACCTCGAGTGATCTTCCGGGGATCAATCGCCTGATAGGGTCTCCTCGGGCGGTCGCGCGTCGACGATCTCGAGGGGCAACCGCTCGCCCGTCCGGTCGAACGCGCCGAAGGTGTCCTCGCTTACCTCCCAGGGTGGGGTGGCGACGAAGACGACCTGTGCTAAGTCGTCGCGTTTGGTCACCTCGAGTTCGCCGACGGGGTGGGAGACAAAGCGGCCCTGGATCTGCCTGGCCGGCGTCGAGAGGTCGACCCCGAAGACGGCGTTGACCGAGTTGCCGGGATCGGGGAGAA
The DNA here is from genome assembly GCA_001564255.1 of Natrialbaceae archaeon Tc-Br11_E2g1. Taxonomy (GTDB): domain Archaea; phylum Halobacteriota; class Halobacteria; order Halobacteriales; family Natrialbaceae; genus Tc-Br11-E2g1. The sequence goes on along the minus strand of LKNC01000061.1, from coordinate 3,205 downwards.
AGAAGTCACTGAACACGGGCGTTTCCGGGGGCAACGACGGGCCACCCTCGAGTTCCTCGGCAGGGGTCACCGAGAGCCCGGTCGTCACGTCGTCGGGGTCGGCGTCACTCGCCAGGTCGAGCATGACGTCGACGAGACCTCGCGTTACGTAAACCACGGCCGGTGGTACGGGCCGGTGTGGTATAAGAGTCACCGTCACTCGAAGACGACTGCCCGGTTCTCCCCCGGAACCGTCGCCCCCTCCTGGCCCGCAAAGGCGTCGTGAACCCGCTCGTAGGTGTCCGCCAGGGCCTCGACGATCACCGAGGTCTCCCCGAGAACCGGCATGAAGTTGGTATCGCCGTGCCAGCGTGGGACGACGTGAGTGTGGAGGTGGTCGCCGATCGAGCCGCCGGCACCGTCCCCGAGGTTCAAGCCAGCGTTGAAGCCGTCGGGCTCTAAGGCCTCTTGTATGGCCCGGAACGTCCGCTGTTTCAGCCGGGCGTGATCGAGCAACACCGCCTCCTCGAGGTCGGCGTAGTCGCCGGTGTGGACGCGGGGGATCACCATGGTGTGGCCGGGATTGTACGGGTAGTTGTTGAGCAAGACGAAGGCGTGGTCGCTCCGGGCGACGAGGAGGTTCTCCCGATCGTTCGTTCGCTCGGGCAACTCACAGAAGACACACTCCTCGACGTCCGGGTTTTTCCCCTCACGTTCGATCCACTCGATGCGCCACGGGGCGAACACCTGGTCCATACCCCGAGGCTCTCGACCCGTCCCTAAAGCGTTTGTACTCTCCGTCGAGCCCACTACTCGCCCTCGAGGGCCGTGACCCGCTCTCTGCGCTCTTCGATCGACGGGTGGGTGTACGCCCTCGAGACGCCGGAGCCGTTCGCCTCGGGGGTCGAAAAGCCGTGTGGGAGGAAAAAAAGCGCCTCGAGATCGTCGTGTTGGACTGTCATTCCGTCGGTGGCGTCCCCGAGGACCTCGAGTGCGTTCGCCATCGCGTCGGGGGAGGTGAGTTCCGCGGCGTGGACGTCGGCGGCGAACTCACGTCGGAACGAAAAGAACTGTCGCAGAAAGCCGATGACGGTGGCGAGCACGCCGAGCGCGAGGGTACCGGCGAGGACGACGACTGCCACGACGAGGACGAACGTCAGTGCTGTTTCGGGAGCGAAAAGCGACGCCTCGAAAAACGGTGCAGTGAGGAGATACCACGTCACGAACAGGCCGACGGCGACGAGCCCCTCCTCGAGGTAAGAGGGTGGATCGACGAACGGCGAGTACTCCCTGGAGAGCGCCGTGGGGAGAAACGAACTCATCGTCATCACGAACGCATCCCCGCTTCGCAGATGGGCGAGTTCGTGCGCCAGGACGGCCTCGAGTTCCTCCCCGGGGAGAATCGCGATGAGACCGGTGCTGACGACGACGGTGCCCGACCGGTAGCCCGAAAGCGTGAAACTGTTCGGGACGGCCGTCCGCACGACGACGACGGTCGGCGTCCGGACGCCGGCGTCGTCCGCGAGGCGTTCGGCGCGTTCGATCAGGTCCGGATGCGTCTCGGCGCTCGCCGGCGTCCCGTCGACTGCGGTCAAGAGTGCCCGGCGGGTGTACTCGAACTGGCCGACGACGACGGCGAGAACGGTTACGGCGACCAGAACGCCGTACCGGACGGGTCTGGCCTCGAGGCCGAGGCTGTAGAAGACGGGCGTAAACGACGGTTCGAGAACGGCGGCGACGACCATCGCGGCCCCCAGGTCGGCCCCGAACACGAGTGCCAGAATCGATTTGCTTCGCCTGGTCGGGACGTCGCGAGCCATCTGGCGACGGGTTTCAACCGTTGGCTAAAAGCCGTTTCGTACGCCGCCGGCGGGTACCGGTCGGTGGGCTTCGAAGCGCTTATACTCGACAGTTGGGTACGTTCGGGTAACTCGCTGGTCGCGGGCGTCAGCGGGCACCTGTTCGACGTCTCGTCACAGGTACGGAATGTGGACCGCTCTCGTGGTCTGAACCGGGAAACGCCCGCAGGTAAAACGATGGCACGAAGCTTCTACTCCCACATCAAGGAGGCATGGAAACAGCCCGGCGACGGTAAACTGGGCGAACTGCAGTGGCAGCGAAAGCAAGAATGGCGCAAACAGGGCGCGATCGAGCGCATCGAGCGCCCGACCCGCCTCGATAAGGCCCGCGAACTGGGGTACAAGGCGAAACAGGGCATCGTCGTCGCCCGCGTCTCGGTCCGCAAGGGGACGGCCCGAAAACAGCGTCACAAGGCAGGTCGGCGCTCGAAACGCCAGGGCGTAAACCGCATCGGCCGCCGGAAGAACATCCAGCGCATCGGCGAAGAGCGCGTCTCGCGGAAGTACCCCAACCTGCGCGTGCTCAACAGCTACTGGGTCGGCGAAGACGGCAGCCAGAAGTGGTTCGAAGTGATCCTCGTTGATCCGAACCACCCGGCGATCGAGAACGACGACGACTTAAACTGGATCTGTGACGACGCCCACCAGAACCGCGCGTTCCGTGGGCTCACCAACGCGGGCAAGGACAACCGCGGTCTCCAGAACCGCGGCAAAGGTGCGGAGAAGGTCCGACCGAGCAACACGGGCGGCCAGGGTCGCGCGAAATAACGGTCGGATCGATCGTCGTGGGTTTTTTCGACGCTTCCGTCTACAGTGGTGACACTGCCGTTTTCACTCGTCGTCTTCGCCCTCGAGTTCCCCGTCCGGCCCGAGCCCATCCATCGGGTACCCACGGTCTCGCCACTCGGTGAACCCAGTGTCCATCACGTAGACGTACTCGTAGCCGTCACCGATCAGTTCGGCTGCCTTCAACACACACAGTGAGTCCTCGCCTTGATCGTTCGAGTAGACGACGATGGGGTCGTCACTCTCCCAGTCGTCGACCGGATCGTCGTCGGTTTCGGCCGGGTACTCACTCCAGACGGATCCGGGTATCCGGGCGTTCTCGTGACTGTCTTCGCTCCCGCGGGCGTCGAGGAATGCGACGAGTTCCTCCTCGTGCCACTCGAGTGCGTCCTCTAGTGGCACGACCGGGACGTCGGCGTCGCCGTCAGTCACGACCCCGTAGCCGTGGTCGTCGTCGGTCGGGTGTGGTGCGTCGATGTCGACGTCGTCCGTGCCGTTTTCGTCCTCGCCGTCCTCGTCGCCGTTTTCGTCCTCGCCGTCCTCGTCGCCGTTTTCGTCCTCGCCGTCCTCGTCGCCGTTTT
>LKNC01000060.1 GCA_001564255.1 Natrialbaceae archaeon Tc-Br11_E2g1 | reverse complement strand
TGGCCGCCACGCTGACCGCCCAGAGCGTCCATGTAGGCCGATGGTCGCGGTCATCGTGACAGACCATACTACAACCACCACGAAGAAAAATATTCGCCAACCATACTGAAAGTGGTCGGTGAATCAGTACTAACTACTACTACATCTTACTGAATTTCGTAACAGTTACACAGCCCCGTCCGATACACTCACCCGAAGCCGAGTGAGACGAGGCGAACGAGTACCAGAACCATCGTGATCGCCCCGAGCAGGACGAACACCGCGTTCTCGAGGTGCAGTTCCTCGCGTTCGATCGGTGCCGACCCGGGTTCGGGGCCGATCGCGTCCTCGTCGGCTTCGGGTTCGGGGTCGTCCGCCGCGGACGACCGACCGTCCCGGCCACCGAGAGTCATCGGGATTCGCTCTGGCCCGTCCGAGCTCTCGCCCTCGAGGTCGTCTACCGAGAACCGCGGGCCGTCACGTCGCTCGGGTTCGGTGTCACCCCACTCGACGGAACTCCCGTCGTCTCCCTCGGGGCGATTCCCACCAGCGTCCGGATCCGAACCCGCCGCGTCTTCTGCCATACCGGGAACAAGGGCCCCGGACGCAAAAAACCGCCGTCCTACCCGCGCGTTCGTCGGTCCTCGATGTCGCCCGCGTAGACCACGCCCCGTTCGGCGTCGACGGTGACGACCACCCCACCCTCGAGGTCGGAGACGTCGGCGTCGCTTATCATCGGGACGTCCATCTCACGGGCGACCAGCGCGGGGTAGCCGGTCATGCCACGGCGTGTGTCGACGATGGCGGCGATCTTCCCCAGATCGCCCCGGAACTGAGCGTCGAACTCCGGGCCGAGGGAGACGACTGCCCCCTCGGGAGCGTCGGTCAGATCCCCGTCCGGCGCGTTGACGACCGGCCCGACGGCCCGCCCCTCGACGACGACCCGGCCGGTCGCCATCGTGTCTGCCGCGACGTGGACTTTCAGCATGTTCGTCGTGTTCGCCCCCTCGAGGTCGGTCATCATCCCACAGAGAACGACCACGGTATCGCCGCTGTCGGCCACGCCGGCGTCGAGTGCCGACTGGACGGCTTTTTCGATAACGGCGTCAGCACCCTGGTCCGAAACCGAGGCATAAAGGGGCGTCACGCCCCACGAGAGGGCGAGTTTGCGCCGGACGTCTTGAGTCGGCGTCGAGGCGACGACGGGGACGGTTGGGCGGTACTTGGCCGTCTTCAGTGCGGTGTATCCCGATTCGGTCGCCGCGACGACCGCGTCGGCCTCGACGTCCCGGGCGAGGTACCGTCCAGCGCGTGCCAAAGCGTCCGTCCGGGCCTCACCCGCCTCTGGCACCCACCGTTCGAGAGCCCCGGCGTACTCCTCGGACCCCTCTACTTGCCGGACGATCCGGTCCATCGCCTCGACGACCGCGACGGGGTGGTCCCCGACGGCGGTCTCAGCCGAGAGCATCACCGCGTCGGTGCCGTCGAGGACTGCGTTTGCGACGTCCGAGGCCTCCGCGCGGGTCGGTCGCCGGGCCTCGACCATCGAGTCGAGCATTTCCGTGGCCGTGATAACGGGCACACCCGCGTTCCGACACCGGCGGACGATCCGTTTTTGAATCATCGGCACGTCCTCCATCGGACACTCGACACCCAGGTCCCCACGAGCGACCATGATCCCGTATGACGCCTCGATGATCCCGTCTAAGTTCTCGACCGCGCCCGCACGCTCGATCTTCGAGACGATCGGAATGTCGGCGTCGAGTTCCTCGAGTACTTCGCTGACCTCGTAGACGTCCTCGGCGTCCCGGACGAAACTCGCCGCCACGAAGTCCACGCCGACCTCCGCGGCCATCTCGAGTTCCGCACGGTCTTCCTCGGTGACGATCTCGAGATCGAGGTCGACGCCGGGGACGTTCACGCCCTGTCGCCCGGCCAGTTCGCCGCCGCTGTCGACCGCTGCGACGATCCCCTCGCCGTCGACGTCGACGACCGTCGTCTCGATCATCCCATCCGAAAGCAGGACGCGGTCGCCGGGCGAGACGCCGTCGATCGACAGCGAGAGGCCGATTTCCTCCGGGGTCGCCCCCTCGCTCTCGACGTAGCGGATCCTCGATCCCGTCTCGAGGGTGACCGTCTCCCCGTCGGGTAACGGTGCGGTCCGGACCTCCGGCCCCTGCAAGTCGAGCATGACGGCGACGGGTTCGGCCCGTGCCTCGTCGACCAGGCGGACGTTCTCGGCGAGGTCCGCACGGTCGTCGGTGCAGCCGTGGCTCGCGTTCAGCCGGGCGACGGCCATCCCGGCCTCGGCGAGGTCCCGGATCGTACGCGGGTCACTCGAGGCGGGCCCCAGCGTGCAGACGATCTTCGCGTTTCTCATATCCAGGAGTAGCGCTGGCGGCCGAAAAAGCCGTGGATTACACCGTCGACCGTGTGAGCGATCGAGCCACCGCGACACAGCATATCGGCTGTCGTTTCGAACGGGCACCGAAAGCCCTTCTTGTCTTCGCCCCTGACCCGGAGATATAATGACGAATTTCCACAACCGGCGACGGTTCCTCCAGCTTACAGGGGTAAGCGCGACGGCGGCGGTCGCCGGCTGTTCGAGCCTCAATCCGATGAGTTCCGACGACCCACACGCCGACTACGTGACGGTGTTTGCGGGTCCGCCTGCAGCAGAGCAACTCGAACTCCAGGCGGCGATCGAGGAAGGGGAGATGGACATGCAGGAAGCCCAACAGGAGTTCGCCCAACTGGCTGAGGACGCGATCCCGAACTTCGAGCAGGCAGTCGAGGAGACCGACGGGCTGTCGATCGTCGAAAACCACGAACAGGCGTTCCTGGTCGACGGATCGCCGGAAGCCCTCGTCGACGAACTCAAACACGGCTACGTCGAGAGTCTCTCGCCGGGCGTCGTCTACAGCACGGTCGTCGAACAGATGGAACAACAACAGCAACAACAAGAGCAACTGCCCGAGGAACTCCCAGAGGAGGGAGAGGCCCCCGAAGAAGACCCAGAAGCCGACGAAGAGGACGGGACCGAGGACCAAGAGGGTGACGACGGGACCGAGGACGACGAGTAACACTGTCAGAGGAAACCCCGTACCCAGCCGGTCGAGCAACGCAGAGAACAGCGAGCGGAGAAGTCGGACGCCGTCCGGTGGCGAGCGGCCCGGACCCGTCGGACATCGATCCCACTACTGGCGGCGAAAGCCCGCCGGGATTTTCCCCCGTCAGTCTCACTCGAGGGTGAACGGACTCTCCCGCTCGGTCCACGTCCAGCCCGGGATCCGTTCTTGAAACCCGGCGGCGAGTGCGGCCTCTAAGTCGTCGACGCCGGCGTTTTCGCCCTCGGGCCCGTGGACGTGGACGTCGGCGTAGTGGAAGGTCGCCTCGCCAAGCGTACGGAGTGGCTGGGTGCCGGCGATGGTCGCCGCGAGTTCTCGACCCAGGATCTCGTCGACGATGAAGCCGGGATAGTCGTTTTCGACGTCTAACTCCCGGAGGATGGCGACCATCGCGGCGACGTTGACCGCGAGGTCGCCGTCGGCGAAGACGACGTCGACCTCCCGTTCGTACTGGCTCTCGGTGACGTGGGCGACGTCGGTCTCGAAGACCTCCCCGAGGTCCTCGCGAACGTCGTTGATGATCGGGACGACGGTGTCCGTTCGGTCGACGATCCAGTCGCGCTCGGCGGCGACGCGGTCGGGCGTGAGTTCCATAGCCGTCGTTCGGTGTGACACCCCCTTACGTTTGCGAAGGCTTTTATACCACGGACGGAATAGCCTCGAGTAAGCGGGTTCTCCCTGGAATCTTCCCGCACGGACCAGGACAGACCTGGAGTCGTGTCCGTCGCGACACGGCCACCCACAGATGATCGGGGACAGAGACGTTATGAGACGGACTTCGTGGTACTCACTGGAGAACGTGACCTGCACGTCCCGTCTCCCCCGGCGTCGATCACGCGATCGGCGAGTGGGTGGGTCCGGCCGGACGAAGGGCACGCCCGTCCGCGAACGGGGTGACGTGAACCCTCTCTTTGGAATATGAGCACTGTAGAGCAGCAACTCGACGAACTGAAAGCAAAGATCACGAGCGAGCTACCGGGTGACATCTCGGTTTCCTCGGTGAAGTACGAAGGGCCGGAGCTTGTGGTGTACACGCGCGATCCGAAGAAGTTCGCCCAGCAGGGCGATCTCATCCGAAAGCTCGCGAGCAAACTCCGGAAACGGATCACCGTCCGTCCCGACCCGAGCGTCCTCTCCCGGCCGACTGAGGCCCGCGAGGAGATCATGAACGTCATCCCGGAGGAAGCCGGCGTCACGGACCTTGACTTCCACGCGGACACCGGCGAGGTCGTCATCGAGGCCGCGAAGCCGGGGATGGTGATCGGCCGCCACGGGTCGACGCTGCGTGACATCACCAAGTCGGTCGGCTGGACGCCCGAAGTCGTGCGCACGCCGCCGATCGAGTCCTCGACGGTCTCGAACGTCCGGAACTTCCTGAAACAGGAACGGGACGATCGCCGCGATATACTCGAAAAGGTCGGCCGCCAGATCCACCGCGAGGAGATGTCCGACGACGAGTACGTCCGCATCACGACGCTTGGCTGTTGTCGTGAGGTCGGGCGGGCCTCCTTTATCCTCTCGACGCCCGAGACGCGCATCCTCGTCGACTGTGGTGACAAGCCGGGTGCGGAGGGCGAGGTTCCCTATCTGCACGCCCCCGAGGCACTCGGCGCGGGCCCACAGACGATCGACGCGGTCGTGCTCACCCACGCCCACCTCGACCACTCCGCGCTGATCCCGCTACTGTTTAAATACGGGTACGACGGCCCGATCTACTGTACCGAGCCCACGCGCGATCTGATGGGCCTGCTCACCCTCGACTACCTGGACGTCGCAGCCAAGGAAGGCCGGTCCCCACCCTACGAGTCAGAGCAGGTCCGCGAGGCGATCAAACACACCATCCCCCTCGAGTACGGCGACGTCACCGACATCGCACCGGACGTGAAACTCACCTTCCACAACGCCGGGCACATCCTCGGCTCCGCAGTGAGCCACTTCCACATCGGCGACGGCCTCTACAACGTCGCCTTTTCCGGAGACATCCACTACACCGACACCCGCCTTTTCAACGGTGCGGTCAACGACTTCCCCCGCGTGGAGACGCTCGTCCTCGAGTCGACCTACGGTGGTCGAAACGACTACCAGACCGACCAGGCGGATTCCGAGGAGAAACTCAAGGAGGTGATCAGGGAGACCGCCGAGAGGGGTGGCAAAGTGCTGATACCGGCGTTCGCGGTCGGTCGCTCCCAGGAGATCATGCTCGTCTTGGAGAAGGCGATGCGCGAGGGGGAGATCCCCTCGATGCCGGTGCATCTGGACGGGATGATCTGGGAGGCGACGGCGATCCACACCACCTACCCCGAGTACCTCCGGGACGACCTGCGCGATCGGATCTTCCACGACGACGAGAACCCGTTCCTCGCCGAGGAGTTCAACCACATCGACGGCGGCGAGGAGGAACGCCAGGAGGTCGCCGACGGCGGCCCCTGTATCATCCTCTCGACTTCGGGTATGGTCACCGGCGGCCCGATCATGTCCTGGCTCGGCCACATCGGTCCCGATCCGGACTCGACTATGGTCTTCGTCGGCTACCAGGCCCAGGGGACCCTCGGCCGGCGCATCCAGACCGGCTGGGACGAGATTCCGACCGGCGAGGTCGGCCACAGCGGCGGGCACAACAGCAACGGCCGGGGCACCCTCTCACTCGAGGTCGACGTCGAAACCGTCGACGGCTTCTCCGGCCACGCGGACAGAGCCGGCCTGGAGAACTTCGTGAAGACCATGAACCCACGCCCGGAGAAGGTGCTGTGTGTCCACGGTGACGAACGCTCGACACAGGACCTCTCCTCGGCGCTCTATCACGAGTACAACATCCGCACGTTCGCCCCGAAGAACTTAGAGACGTTCCGGTTCCTGTAAGCAGTCTTCCCCGTCTTCTGTGTCCGGACGACACTCGAGTTTTCAGACCAGCGCCAGATAACGGAGTTTTCTCACTCCCTTAGCTTTCCGAGCCTCCCACGAACTTCCGTTAAAGTCAAACGACCGGCCGAGAAACTCTCCCCCATGGGCGAGCAGGAACAACAGTCGATCAGGTGTCTGGTAGCGAAAGTAGGCCTCGACGGCCACGACCGCGGTGCACACGTCATCGCACGGGCGTTCCGTGACGCCGGGTTCGAAGTGATCTACTCCGGACTCCACAAGGCACCCGAGGAGATCGTCCAGGCGACGGTCCAAGAGGACGCCGACGTACTCGGCATCTCTATTCTCTCAGGGGCACACAACACGCTGGTCCCGAAGATCATGGACGGCCTGGAGGAGTACGACGCCAAAGAGGACACGTTGGTGCTCGCCGGCGGCGTCATCCCCGACGAGGACAAAGAAGCCCTGAAAGACCAGGGCGTCTCCGCGGTCTTCGGCCCCGGGACGTCGATCGAGGAGACGATCGAGTTCGTCCGCGAGAACGCCCCGGAGCGATGAACGCGGACGACCAGGCGCTCCTCGAGGACCTCCTCGAGGGCAAACACCGGGCGCTGGCCCGGCTCATCTCGAAGATTGAGAACCGCGCGCCGGGCTATCGCGACCTCGTCTCCGAACTGTACAGCCACACCGGCTCGGCGGACGTCATCGGGGTTACGGGCAGTCCCGGCGCGGGCAAATCGACGCTCGTCGACAAACTCGCGGAAGCCTACCGCGAACGCGGGGAGACCGTCGGCGTGATCGCCATCGACCCCTCCTCGCCGTTTACCGGCGGCGCAGTGCTCGGCGACCGCATCCGGATGGCCTCGACGATCGGCGACATGGACGTCTTCGTTCGCTCGATGAGCGCCCGGGGCCAACTCGGCGGGCTCTCGACGGCGACCGCCGACGCCGTCAAGGCCATGGACGCCTTCGGCAAGGATCGGATCATCATCGAGACCGTCGGTGCCGGCCAAAACGAGATCGACATCGTCCGGACGGCCGACACCGTCGCCGTCCTCGTTCCGCCGGGTTCGGGTGACGCCATCCAGACGCTCAAGGCGGGCATCTTGGAGATCGCCGACGTCTTCGTCGTCAACAAGGCGGACCGACCCGGCTCAGAGCGCACTGTTCAGGAGCTCAAGGAGATGATCGATCTCGGCGAGGGGATGGGCGTCGACGCCGGCCACCACGGCCCCGGTGGCGTCGAGGGGGGCGTCTTCGACGACGGGGACGCTGATGCGGATGAAGACGAGAAGACGTGGTCGCCGCCCGTCATCGAGACGGTCGCAACCGAAAGGAAGGGACTGGAGACGCTCATGGGGGCGTTTTCCGAACACACGACGCACCTGGAGGAGTCGGGACAACTCGCCGAGCACACCCGAACCCGCTACGCCGAGGAGATCCGGACGCTCCTCCGGGGGGACGTTCACAGCTTACTCGAGGCCGAACTCGAGGCCGCCGGCGGCGTCGATGAGTTAGCCGAGGCCGTCCGCCGTGGGGAGACCGACCCCTACACCATCGCCGGCGACGCGCTCGGGCCCGTCGAAACGTGTCTCTCCGAACTCGACCACGAACGGCTCGGGTCGCCCTCGGAGTGACCGCCCGGCGTCACGGCTAAGGGCGTTCGCGTCGGATCCTCGAGTATGAAACTCCGGACGGTGCTCACCGCGACGGCCGGCGTGGTCGCCGGGGCCGTCGTCGGGAACCGGCTCCTCGAGAGACGTGCAGGCGAGCTCCGAAAGCCCCTACCGGGGGTCGAACGAACCTACCGCTGGCGTGGGATAGACGTCGCGTACACGGTCGCCGGTGATCCGACCGACCCCGACCTCCTGCTCGTTCACGGGGTTCACGCGGCCGCGAGCGCGAACGAGTTCGCGGCGGTGTTCGACGAACTCGCCGAGGAGTACCACGTGGTCGCGGTCGACCTCCCGGGCTTTGGCCGGTCTTCCCGTCCGCCGCTGGTCTACTCGGCGGACCTCTACGCGGAGTTCCTCGGGGAGTTCACCGCGGCCGTCCTCGAGGCGCCGACCGTCGTCGCCTCCTCGCTTTCGGGCTCGTTCGCGGCGGCCGGGGTCGACGACGACGCTATCGAGCGACTCGTCCTGGTCTGCCCGACCGACGAAACGACGCGGTTTCGTCCCTGGGTACGGACGCTCTTGCGGACGCCCGTCGTCGGCACGACGCTTTTCAACCTCCTCGCGAGCAAGCTATCGATCCGGCAGTTTCTCGCGCGGGACGGCTACTACGACGCCGAAAACGTCGACGAGAGCGAGATCGAGTACGCCTGGCGGACCGCCCACCAGCCCGGCGCCCGGTTCGCGCCCGCCTCCTTTGTCTCCGGAACGCTCGACCCCGAGATCGACCTCGAGACCGCACTCGAGGGTCTCGAGGTTCCGGTCACCCTCGTCTGGGGGCGGGACGCGAAAGTCGTCCCGCTGAGGGGGGGACGAACCCTCGCACGAGCGGCCGGCGCCGACCTCGTGGTCGTCGACTACGCCGAGTTGCTTCCACACGCCGAACACCCCGAGGCGTTCCTCGAGGCTCTCGAAGCCCCTCGAAAACAGGAGTCGTGAACCGTCCGGCTAGTGGATGCCCATCGCGTTGATCTGCTCTTGATACCGGTTGCGGATCGTGACCTCGGTCACCTGTGCGACGCTTGCGACCTCGTTTTGGGTCTTTTTCTCGTTACAGAGCAACGCGCTCGCGTAGATCGCGGCGGCGGCGTACCCCGTCGGTGACTTCCCCGAGAGCATCCCCTGTTCGGCGGTGGTGTCGATGATCTCGTTTGCCTTCGCCTGGACCTCCTCGGAGAGTTCGAGTTCGGAACAGAACCGGGGGACGTACTTTTTCGGGTCGACGGGTTGCATCTCGAGGGCGAGTTCCTTGGAGATATACCGGTAGGTGCGGCCGATCTCCATGCGGTCGACCCGCGAGACGGCGGCGACCTCGTCGAGCGAGCGCGGAATGCCTTCCATCCGGCAGGCGGCGTACAGCGTGCTCGTGGCGACGCCTTCGATGGAGCGACCGCGGATGAGGTCTTCCTCGAGTGCGCGCCGGTAGAGGACGCTCGCGACCTCCCGGACCGAGCGGGGGACGCCGAGTGCGGAGGCCATCCGGTCGGTCTCCGAGAGGGCGAACTGGAGGTTCCGTTCGCCGGCGTCTTTGGTCCGGATGCGCTCTTGCCACTTGCGCAGTCGGTTCATCTGGCTTCGCTTCTCGGAGGATAGCGAGCGGCCGTAGGCGTCTTTGTTCTTCCAGTCGATGCTCGTGGTCAGGCCCTTATCGTGCATCGTCTGGGTCGTCGGCGCGCCCACGCGGGACTTGCTGTCGCGTTCAGTGGCGTTGAACGCCCGCCACTCGGGACCCCGATCGATCGTCTCCTCTTCGAGGATCAGTCCACAGTCCTCACAGCACACTTCGCTCTCGTCGGGACTCCGAACGAGCGACGTCGAGTCGCATTCGGGACAGGTCCGAACTCCTTTCTGTCCTGTGGTCTCGCCCTCCGTTTCCTCGTCGGTCTCTGTCTGGGGAGTCAGGCGTTCCATTAATCCTCTGTACAGAATCACTCGGGAGAGTTAAATACTTGGTGCGATTATCCCACTCGAGTTGTCAGTTCATCCCTCGGCCGGGGCCGTAGTTTCACCGCCGCCGTTCGGACGACCGACCCGTCTCGACGGGAGACACCAGGCGTCTCGAGGCCGGTCGGATACGCTCGAACCGGCGTCGTACTGTCCCCTGGAAGACCGAACCCGTTCGGGGGTGAACCGGCCCGTGCCAGTTCACAGGACCACGGTCGGCGGTATCAGCCGTCCGTCAGTGTTATTTTTCCGGCCGAGAGGGCCCTTCGGGGGGCTCGCTGTAGAGCGTCGACAGGTCCGCCCGCTCGGGGACCGTGGCGTCCCGTTCGATCTCACAGGACCGTTCGAGGACCGGCCGTATCCCCTCGAACCCACTCGAGGTCACCACGTCGCCGTTTCGGGGGTCGTACTCGAGGACGTCGTGGTCGGCCAGGCGTGGCAGGTGGTTGTGGACGAGCGAGACGGCGACCCGTTCTCGATCGTCGTCGTCGACTTCCCGTACCGTGAGGTCCTCCTCCCAAGCGGTGAGCCGCCGGGAGAGGGTTTCGACGGTCGCCCAGTCGTTCTCCAGGAAGTGATACAGGAGGTGTCGTCGGCGTGACTCCGCGAGGAGCGTGAACGCGGTGTCGAGAGCCGGCTGTTGTGGTTCGCTCATCAAAAGGGTGTACTCGCCAAGGGGTGACAACTCTCCTGCCTAAGTCATTAGGAATAATGTTAATACCGACTGTCGCTGCGGGGAGACGGGCAGTCGGGATGGAACCCGGATAGTCAGGCTGAAACCACCGGAGTCCCGAGTGACCCACAATGGATCGAGCGTCGGGCGGGAAGCGACAGACGAGAGAGGGGGGCGACGACCCGCTGTGGAGTCTCAGCCGCGAGCTCACGGGCGTCGCCCCGAAGACCGTCTTCGGCGTCGCGGAGCCACCCCGCGTGCTGTGGGCTTCGCCGGACGGCCTCGAGGTCGCCGGCTGTGGTGCTATCAGAGGGGTCACCGCTTCCGGGAGCGACCGGTTCGAGACGGTCCAAGCGGCGGCAGCCGGGCGTCTCGCGGGGCTTTCCCACGACGGTCCCGACGCGAGCAGGCCCCGGGCGTTCGGCGGCCTGTCCTTTCACCCCACACACGAGCCCTGTGGGACCTGGGAGGGGTTCGAGACGGCGGCGTTCGTCGTCCCCGAGGTGCAGGTGACCCGAACGGACGGTGGGACCTGGCTCACCGCCGTCGGCGAAAGCGAGGACGAGGCAGCCGAGACCCTCGCGCGGGTCCACGACGACCTCTCGGGTCGGTCGGCGGCCGCCGGGAACGGGAGACCGCCGGGGACCGACGCCACGCGGGAGGCCACCGGACGCGAGGGGTGGATCGAGGGGGTCGCGAACGCCCGGGAACGGATCGCCCGCGGCGACCTCGAGAAGGTCGTCCTCGCGGAGGCACTGACCGTCGACCTCGAGGACCCACTCGACCTCGAGGACACCGTCGCTCGGCTGGGCGAGCGGTACCCGAACTGTTATCGCTTCGCCGTCGATCCCGGGGGCGGCGGGACGTTCTTCGGCGCGCCACCCGAACGGCTGGCCGCCGTGTGTGGACGGCAGGTCCGGACGGAGGCCCTCGCGGGATCGATCGGCCGGGGCGAGACGCCCGAGGACGACGAGAGCTTACTCGAGCGAATGACCGGGAGCGAAAAGTACCGGCACGAACACCGGCTGGTCGCCGAGGTGATCCGGGAGTGTCTCGAACCCCTCGTGAGTACGGTCTCCGTCGGTGAGCGGACGGTCAGGCGGCTGGCGAACATCCAGCACTTGCTGACGCCGATCGAGGCGACCCTCGAACGCGACCATCACGTGCTGGAGGTGGTCGATGCCCTCCATCCGACGCCGGCGGTCGGCGGGGTGCGACTCGAGGACGCGATGGAGACGATCGGGGAGATAGAGTGTTTCGAACGGGGGTGGTACGCGGCCCCGATCGGCTGGTTCGACGCCGACGGGGACGGGGAGTTCGCCGTCGGCCTCCGGTCGGGCGTGGCGACCGACGAATCGGTGACGCTCTTTGCGGGCAACGGCATCGTCGCCGACAGCGACCCCGAAACCGAGTGGGAGGAAGTGAACCTGAAGTTCCGGCCGATCCTCGACCAACTACGATGACCGCACCCAACCGCGCCACGCTCTGGGGCCGCGTGCTCGTCGAGGAACTCGCTGCGGGCGGCCTCGAGGCGGTCTGTCTCGCGCCGGGGAGTCGCTCGACACCGCTCACTGTCGCCTTCGACGCCCACCCCGAAATCGAGGTCTACTCCCACTTGGACGAGCGCTCGGCGGCCTTCTTCGCGCTCGGGCGGGCCCGCCGGAGTGGCGACCCCACGGCGCTGGTCTGTACCTCCGGGACGGCGGCGGCGAACTTCCATCCCGCCGTCCTCGAGGCCGATCGGGCGCGGGTACCCTTGCTCGTACTGACGGC
>LKNC01000059.1 GCA_001564255.1 Natrialbaceae archaeon Tc-Br11_E2g1 | reverse complement strand
TATAGTACTAGTAAAACCAGCAACAATACAAATACAAAACCCATAGCCGGGGCGTTAATGACAGGGAGCCAATAGAGAGGTGCGGTTCCTACGGAGTTACGCCTCACAGTTCCGGACGGCACCCTCCCAGCCGATCGCCTCGAGGCCGTCGGGGTTTGCCGGCTCACACAGCGGCGCGGTGTCGATGATCGTGCCCTGCCGGAGTGCCGGGACGGCGTCCTCGAGGCCGCGGGTCGCCGTCACTGCCGGCGACTGAGCGAGGGTTGGAGTGCCGTCGACGTAGTGGAGTCGCTTGTCGACGGCGTCGGTCGGGGCGTACGATCGGTCGAGGGTCGGACCGTCCGGGGTCCCGATCGCGCCGTCCCAGTAGTTGCCCGTCCCGTCGTGGGTGAACACGCGCAGTGGTCCGTCCGCGGAGGTGGCGTGTTCGTCGTTGTCGACGAAGTCGTTGTCGACGACCCGATCGGTCGGCAGGATCGACACCGATTCGAAGCCGGTCTCACTGCCGGCGAAGACGTTCCGCTCGTAGATGGTGTTGGTGACGGCGTCCCGTATGCCGACGCCGTTGTCGACGGCGACGTTGTCGGCGATGTAGAAGTGACTGCCGAGCATCCGGTAGCCGTAGTTCCCGCCCTCCGCGTAGTTGCCGACGATCGCGTTCCGTTCGGGGACGGTCATGACGTCGATGGCCGCGACGTCGGGGTTCTCGACGTGGTTGTCCGCGATCAACGAGTCGGAGGTGTACATCAGGTGGATCCCGTACCGGAGGTCCCTGGCCTCGTTGTCCCGGACGACGATCCCGTCGGCACGGTGGGTGTAGACCCCGTCCCGGCCACCGACGAACGTCGAGTCCTCGATTACGCCCGGAGAGCGCAACGTCGCGACGCCCATGAAGCCGTCGTAGGGGTCCTCGGTCCCGAACACGGTCGCGTTCCGAACGATGTTGTCCGCGCTATCCAGCAGTAACACGCCGTTTGCCTCCGTTTCGATCGTCACGTCCTCGAGTAAGACGTTCGACGCGTCGTCGACGGTGATCCCGGCGTCGCCGGTCCCGTAGTACTCCTCGACGCGCTCGTCCCACTCGCCGTCGTCGTGGCCGTCTTCCGGAACCTCCTCGTCGTCGGCCGGTTCGTCCCGGTCGCGGTCGGTCGCGATGTCCCCGGTTCCGACGATCTCGAGGCCGGTAACCGCGGCGTCGTCGTCGGTGACCGTGACGACGGTCCCGTCGCCGCCGCCGTCGATCGTCGCACCCTCCCCGGCGAGGGTGATCGGTTTGTCGATCTCGATCCGTTCCTCGTAGGTCCCCTCCGGGACGACGACGGTCGTCCCGTTGTCGGCTTCCTCGATCGCCGCCTCGATCGTCTCGGGGCCGTCCTCGCCGCCGACCTCGACGGAGATGGGACGAACGTCGCGGTCGAGAAACGGCCGGGAACTGGCGACTAACTCGTCGGCGTAGCCGTGGTCGTCGTCGACGCGCTCGCGGACCACGTCGGCGTCGTCGATCTCGAAACCGACCTCGAGGAGCTCCGTCCAGCTCACCACCTCACCGTCGTACTCCTCGGCGAACGCCTCGGCGTCTTCCCGTTCGGAGAAGGGGAGGACGGTCTCGCCGTGTGTCGCCCTGGCCTCGCTGTCGACGACGAAGACCGCGTCCTCGGCGTCGGCCCAGCCGGTGACGGCGTCGGTCGCGGGATACCCCTCCTCGGTCAACTCGAGGTCGACGCCGCTGTAATCGGAGACCAGGACGGTGAGCGGATAACCGAACCGCTGTTGGTGTCCCTCCTGGTCTCGGGTCTCGAGGAACGTCTCGACGCCGTAGTAGCCCACGACGTACCCATACTGGGAGTAAAACACCTGGACCTGTGGGAAATCGACGTCGTCGCCGCGGGCGATCTCGTCCTCGAGGGTGATGCCCATCTGGACGGTCCGATCGAAGTTGGCCGGTTCGTGGTCGGCCTGGCCGGCGTCGACGGCGAACAACCCACCCACCCCGAGGACCACGACGACGGCGACGAGCAAGACCGACAGGAGCCCTGGACGTTGCACACGGGACGTACGGAGCGAACGGCAATATACCGTCTGGTCTGGCGTTCGAACCGAGTGGGAAAACCGGACGGAGAGCCGCCGACCTGTGGCGGGACGGGAGCCGATCAGTTCGTCGGACGGGGGGTGCCGTCGGCGTCCTCGAGTAGCGTGTCGACGAGGCGGGTAAACCGGTCGATCAGGCGATCCGAAACCGACGGCGTCACCCGCGAGAGGAGTTCACCCGTTCGTTCGGGGTTCGCGAGGTGGAGGGTGACTCTGTTTCGGTCGCCGTACCGTTTCTCGACGAGTTCTTCCTCGACGAGATGAGAGAGGTGATACTCGAGGGTGCTCCGGGCGATGTCGAGTTCGTCGGCGACGGCGTTCGGGCGAGCACCGTCGTATTCGATCAGGTACAACAACACGTCACGACAGGTTTCACGGCGGAACAGTGCCAGTGCACACCGGTCCCAGTCGTCGTAGCCGTCGGGGTAGTAGTGGGTGCGCCCGTACAGTTCCTCGGAGACGATCTCCTCGGACCGAAGCAGCCGCCGGACGTGATACTGGGTCTGGCCCGCAGCCAGATCGAGTTCGCGGACGAGTTCGTTAAAGTGGATTCCGGGGTCGGTACAGACCTGCCGTCGGATGTTCTGGCGTACGTCACTCATGTTCTCTCGATCGGTCGTACTCTTGTAGACGAGTGTTACGCCGGTTGTATGCAGCTTTCGCCCGTTACCAGCCAGTGGGAATCGCCGCGTCGAGTGCGCTGTGACGGCGGCCCCGGCTACGGGAGACACCACCCCGTTCGGCAAACGAACCAGTGAGTACATTCGGGAGACGGTTCTATGGGTAGCCGACAATGAGCGGAACGAACGATCGGTCACCGAACGTGGGGGCGGGAGTGAGCCCATGATCGGGGAGGTCGCTCTCGGCCTCGAGGCGTCCACGCTGACCGACTGGTCCGAGATCCGACACTCGCCGATACTCCTCGGCACCATCTTCCTCGCGGGGGTCGGCACGACTGTCCTGTTCACACTCGGGGCCATTGCGTACTCCCAGCGACGATCGGTCCCGTATCTCCTCATTACGCTCGCACTCGGCGCGCTCGTCGTCCGGACGATCGTCGGGTTCGGGACCGCCCTCGGCTACGTCCCGATGGGTATCCACCACCTCGTCGAACACGGACTCGACTTCCTCATCGCGTCGTTGTTACTGGCTGCGATCTACCGAAGCGGATCGACGAGCTGGGAAGAACGGCGGATCGACGATACGGGCTAGTACCGCGTCAAACGTCGACTGCGGGGTCGGTCCCCTCTCCGACGACGGCGTCTAGCGTTTCAGTTCGGGTCCCTGCCTGCTCGGGGCCGCCCGCTGTCCCATCCTCGAGATCGCCAGTGCCGTCGCGACCACGGCGATCCCGAAGACGAGCATACTCACGAGATAGCCGGTGTGGACGGCGTCGCCCTCGGGAACGACCGCAAAGAGTACGACGGTGAGGGCGACGAGCGCGAGGAAAAACCCGACGATTTTGAACCACGCTCGCCCGCTCGGACCGTATTCTACGTTCATCTCGTTCGTACCGAAACACAGCCACAGGAAAAAGCCACCTGATTCTACCGACGACTGCCCGGTCGTGGCTCGACGTGTGGCTCGGGCATGAGGTGGGCGAACGGTCGGTCGTCGAGCCACTCGAGGAGCCGTATCAGCGCCCCGGTGGCCGCCTCGAAGAGTTCCTCGCCGACTTCCGGCGTCGCGTCGGTCTGGTCGCCGAGAACGCCGTTGTCCGTGACCTCGATCGCGTCGTAGAACACCCGTGCCCCCTCGACGCTCGGCTGTTCGTCCGCGACCGCCTGTACCCCGCCGTCCCGGGCGGCCTCGAGGCGGTCTTCCCTGACCAGTTTCCGGGCAACGTGCATGATCATCGCCGTCTCCTTTGGCCCGCCGTGGGGGCCCGGGGTCTCGAAGACCTCCTCGATCAACTCCGGGATAGATTCGTCCCACATCCACTCACAGGCGAAGGCGACCTCGTCCTCGTGGAGCCGGCGGCCGACCTCCCGCAGGTGGGGGACGTTGCCGCCGTGGGCGTTGACGTAGACGATTCGGTCGATCCCGTGGTAGGTGAGGTTCCGCGAGAGGTTCTCGACGTAGTCACGGAAGACGGGCGCGTCGACCCACATCGTCCCGTGGAACTGCCGATGGTGGGGGCTGACGCCGACGGTGATCGGGGGCGTACAGAGATAGCCCGTTCGCTCGCTCGCCTCCCGGGCGAGGGCCTCGGCGATCATGTGGTCGGTTCCCTCCGGCAGATGGGGGCCGTGTTGTTCTGTCGATCCAACCGGGACGATCGCGAGTGACTCCTCGGCGACGTACTCCCCGAGGTCGGGCCACGTCCGGTGTGGGAGATACATAGATACGTGATTCGACTCGAGGACGAAAAGAGTGTGTCGTCGATCGTGGCCCGGAGCTCACAGGGAACGTACATGTAGTCTAAAAAACCAAAATATTGTGGTGTACTCTCCAGAACCATTCGATGTTCACACCATATTTGATTTATGTTTCGGGGGACAACGGTCGACAGTCAATGACACCTGCAGAACGTTCGGTCGAGAGGCGTTGGGTACTCGGAACGGTCGGCATCGGCGCGGCGGCCGCGCTCGCGGGCTGTCTCGGCGAGGAGGAGGCAAACGGCGACGACAACGGTGACGATGAGGCAAACGGAGACGACGACGGCGAGGGGACAGCGCTCACAGAGCCCACAGACTTCCCCGAAGACGACGAGGGGGAGTGTGCGGTTTGTGATATGATCGCCGTCGAGTACCCCGACTGGAACGCCCAACTCGTCCACGAGGACGGCCACCGGGAGGTCTTCTGTTCGTCGGGCTGTATGGCCGCCTACTACGCCGACCCCGAACAGTTCGGCGGTCCGGACTCCGGGATCGAGACCGTGTGGGTCACCGAGTACGGCGCGGACGTCGACGAGGACGCCGGTCCGGGCGCCGAGGACCACGGCCTCATCGACGCCTCGGAAGCGTACTTCGTGCGTGTGACCGATCCGGACGACATCGACGACATCATGCGGATGAACCCGATCCCATTCGCCGATCGCGAGGACGCCGAGGAGTTCGTCGACGACTTCGAGGCGTACGACGACGACGACATCATCACCCTCGAGGAGTTCGACATGGATCTCGCGATGACCTACAGAGCGCAGTTCTTCGAGGACGACAACGGTCACGACGACGGCCACGACCACTGATCGTCCGACTTCGTCCGTGACCTCGAGTCGAGGTACCGGGGCGTGAACACGTCACTGCGTTTGGGGCGACCAAACCGACCAAACACAACACCGTTCCCCTGATTTGCAAAACCGCTCTGGTTCGTCTACCGAATCCGTTCGGTTCATGGACCATATTTGATTTATGACTCCCACGGCTACGGGTACGTGCATGACATCTGACCGACGAACGGTCGACAGACGCAGGGTACTCGGAACGATCGGCATCGGCGCGACGGCCGCCATCGCGGGCTGTCTCGGCGACGAAGGGGAGAACGGTGACGACGAGGAAGAGAACGGTGACGACGAGGAAGAGAACGGCGAGGAGCCGGAACTCACAGAGCCCGTCGACTTCCCCGAGGACGACGACGAGGGAGAGTGTGCGGTTTGTAATATGATCGCCGTAGAGTACCCCGACTGGAACGCACAGGTCGTTCACGAGGACGGCCACCGCGAGTACTTCTGTTCGAAGGGGTGTCTGGTCGCCTACTACTTCGCACCCGAGAAGTTCACCGGTGGCGACCCCGACGAGGAGATCGTCGGCGTCTGGGCGACGAGTTTCGACAGCGGCGACCTTATTGACGTCACCGAGGGCTACTTCGTGTACGAGCGTGACACCGACCGTCACGACTACCCGATGCCACGGGGGAGTCCGCCCGCGTTCGAGGACGAAGAGAGCGCCCTCGACTACGTCGAGGAGTACGACGACCTCTCCGAGGACGACGTGTTCACCCTCGAGGACATCGACCGCGAGATGGCGGAGTTCTACAGGGAACCCCGTCTCGAGGAGATGGCCTGACGTCGGCAGGTCCCTCTCCGACGTAGCCCATCCGGCCCCGTGGCGATGATAAAGACTAATACTCGAGCCGGCCCGAGTTGTTATATGGCAGTTGTCAGCGTCTCGATGCCCGACGAACTCCTGGAGCGACTCGACCAGTTCGCCGACGAACACGGTTACACCGGACGGAGCGAGGTCGTCCGCGAGGCCTCTCGGAATCTCCTGGGAGAGTTCGAGGACGTCCGCCTCGAGGACCGCGAACTGATGGGGATCGTCACCGTCCTCTTTGATTACGAGACGACCACCGTCGAGGAGCGGATGATGCACCTGCGACACGAACACGACGAGCTCGTCGCCTCGAACTTCCACAGCCACGTCGGCGATCACTACTGTATGGAACTGTTCGTCCTCGAGGGGTCACTCGAGAATATCTCGACGTTCGTCGGCAAGATCCGTGCGACCCAGGACGTGTTGACCGTCGACTACTCGGTCAATCCCGTCGACAGTTTCGATCCGATCTCTCAGGGGGAGTAACCCAGGGGACGAGACCGAGCGCGTGGTTTTACTATTTACCCACCGAAAGGTCGAATAGGATGTCGCACACGAAGGTAAACTACGAGGACGTCGAACAGGTGGGCAACGCGATGCACTTTCTCGGTGAACCGCTCGAGACCGAACAGGTCGGGGTGACGGTCGCCCGGTGTGATCCAGGCTGGAACAGCCGTCCACACGACCACGTCGACAACGAACACGAGGAAGTCTACGTGCTCATAGAGGGGCAGGCGACGGTGGTCATAGACGACGAGGAAGTCGGGATGGAGACCGGCGATGCGGTCTGGATCCCCCCGGAGTCGACCCGCCAGATCAAAAACGGCGACGACGAGAGTGCGTTCGTCCTCGTCAGCGCCCCGAGTATCAGCGACGACGACGGCGAGGGCGGGGACTGGCCGTTCGTCGGTCTGACCGGCTAACCGCGAGGATCGCCGGGACGGTTTGCCCTCTCGCGTGGTATGGGTACTCACTACCTACCCGATTTACAACGCGGTGATCTCGGTTGCCGTCGCGACGGTCACGGCTTGGCCGCGTTCATCGAGTATATACCGCCGCGATCCAAAACGGGCCCAATGGCCGGCGACGCCGACCCCACCGCGATCCGTGCACTCGCCGTCTCGAGTGAGGACGTCGTCAACGCCTTCGTCTACACCCGCTCGAACCCGGGAACCGCCGTCTTGCGCGTGACACCGCCGTTTCACGGCCGGATGCGTGCCCGCCTTCACGTCTATCAACTCGAGGACGCCCACGAGACGGGCGCGATCCACATTGGGCCCACACGACTGCTCGAAGAGACGGTCGTCGACTCGTTCCCGGCCCTCGAGGGGACCGAGACGGCCCTCGAGGCCGACGATCCGGAAACCGTCCGGAAGGCCCACGCCGAGGCCCTCGATGCGTGGCGTGAGCGTGCCGGCGGGGCGATCGTCGACTCCGTCGTCCTCGAGACTGCGGGCGGCCCACACCGCGTCGAGGTCAAACACCTCGGCTGATCCCGAGGTCGACGCCCGTGGTCACTTTCACTTTCACTCCGGATGGCTCGGATTGACCTACGGTCCCTCCGACGAACAGGTATGTACGTCGAACCGAAGCGAGTCGAAGACGACCTCGAGGGGCAAGTCGGGAGAGAGGACCCGTCGCGCCGTCGCATCGACGTCACCGACATGGACGCCGACAGTCTGCGACGGTACGTGAACGAGCGGATCGACACCGACCACGTCTCCCTCGAACACCGCGGCAGCCACACCTACCTGCTCGTCGAACGGTAGGCGACTGATATGCCGAAGAGACCTCAACGAGTGTGAATCCGTTCGTCCAGCCGTATCACCGCGAACCCACTCGAGTGCCGCCTCCGAAAGCCCGTCCCGCGTCTCGACGATCACCTCGCCGGGAACCCCCTCCCGGGGGCCGCGTTTGATCGGCGCGATCCCGTCGGTCAGTCGTCCGCCTCGAGGCCGTCTGGTCCACAGCCAAGCGAGCGGTGGGGACAGAACCGACAGTGGTCACCGGGGGTCGGCCTGAAGGAGAACTCCTCGGCGTCGGCGAGGCCCTCGGCGACCGACTCCCAGGCGGGGAGCTCCACGCCGGCAAAGAGGTCGACCCGCGGCCCGCCCTCGCCGACGTAGACGTAGCCCGCACGGGTGACGGGGTCGTCGAACCGTTCCCGGCAGGCGCGCAGGTAAAGGGAAAGCTGGGTCGCCTCGTCGGCCGGGATCGGTTCGGCCCGCGTCTTGTAATCGAGGACGACGAGGTCTCCCCCGGGAGTCCGCCGGACGGAATCGATGTAGCCGACGACCTCGCCCGTGACGCCGGGGACGTCCTCGAGGGCGAAGGGCAGTTCCGCCGCGAGGGGGTCCCACTCCGAGAGCGGACCCTCTCCGTTCGCGGTCGCCTCGAAGTATCGGTCGATACAGGCCAGAACCGCCTCGCGGTACTCGAGGTCGTCGCGGGCGGTTAGTTGCCTGACCGCGGCCGTATGCCAGGCCTCTCGGGTCGTGTACTCGCGGTGGAAGGCCTCCTCGGCGACCGCGTGAAAGACCGTGCCGACGGCTCGTCCGCCCCCGTCCCCGTCTCCGGCGACCGGATCGTCGATCGCGCCGACGACGTGATCGAGGTAGTGTTTCCGGGCACACGTCTCGTGTGTTCGCATCGAGGTGTAGCTGTGAGAGATCGCCAGTGGGAGTTCCGTGACCGTCGAGAGCGCCTCGACCGGGAAGCGGACGGTCTCGAGGGTCAACGCCCCCGTCGATCGGCCGGTCGGGACCCGGCCGGCCTCGGGAACGCAGTCGGCCGCGTCCGCCGCCGGGAGCAAGTTCCCGGTCCGGAGCAGTCGGCCGAGGCGATGGACCGTCTCGATCGCCTCCGCGGTCTCGAGGGGTTCGACGTCGCGGTCGTCGTAGGCCTCGTAGTAGGTGATCGTTCCCGGGGTCCGTCCCGCCGAGAACGCGACGGTCTCGGTGAGGTCGGCGACGGTTTCCGGGTAGGTGTCCCGGACCGCCTCGAAGCTCTCGGTGAGTCGCTCCCACAGGTCCATGCGCTTCCCGGCGACGCTCCACTCGATCCCGTCCCCGAGACACGCGTCAGCGAGTGCCGTCGACAGCTGGTCGTCCTCGCCCTCGTAGTCGTAACCCGAGCCGAACACGAACAGGTGCTCTTTCGCCCGCGTGAGCGCGACGTGGAGGACACGCCACTCCTCGCCCGTTTTCTCGCCGGCGAGGTCCGCACACAGCGGCGAGTCGACCTCGCCACCGATCGTCGCCGCGAGCAACTCATAGCGTGCCCGACGGGCGTAATCGCCCTCGAGACACCACTCCTCGTCGGTGAGATACGGGACGAGCACCGTATCGAACCCGAGTCCTTTCGCCTGGTGGACCGTCATCACGTCGACGTGGTCGTCGGTTTTCGTCCCCCGGTCGTACTCGCCGCCGCCGCCGGTCAGTGCGTCCTCGAGGGCGTCGACGAACGTCGCGGTGAGCGTCCCCAGGACGCCGCCGGAGTCGTAGCTCTCGGTGAACCGTTCGATCCGCTCTAGGTCCTGTCGTTCCTCGCCCGTGAGAAACCACTCCAGGCGGGCTCGCTCTATGACCCGCCGGACGAAGACGGGGAGGGGGTAGACCTCGCGCATTCCGAGCAACGCCTCGAGGTCCGTCCGGGCACGCTCGAGACGGTCCGGGTCGTCGAACGCCTCGGGGTCGGCCCCGAGTAAGGCGTCGTACAGCGACCCCGCCCGGGAGCCAAGCGCCTCGAGGTCGTCCCCCGGGAGTCGATACCGGTAGAGCAACACCCGCCGGAGGTGGACGTCAGCGGTCGGATCGACGAGGACCCGGAGATACGAGAGGACGGTCTCGATCCCGGGGGAGACCTCCCCGCGGGCCGACCCCGACACCTCGTAGGGGATCCGGAGGGTCCGTAACTCCTCGGCGACGGCCATCGCCTGCCGGTTGGTCCGGACGATCACGGCGACGTCAGCTAGGTCTTTCGCCGGAACGCCCTCGAGTTCGCCGTTTAGCAACTGTGAGACGGTCGTCGCCACGCTCTCGGCCGTCGAGACGTCGATGCCGTCGGTGTCGATCCGGCCGACTCGCAGTGGCGGATCGTCCCTCCCGTAGCTCCCGGGGTCCCGATCGATCTCCCATAAGGTCTTTGACGCCCCGAAGCCGTACCGACAGCGGTTCGTCAGCTCCAGGATCTCCTGTTTCGACCGGAAGTTGTCGACGAGTTCGACCGCCCGGTAGTCGTCGTAGACCGTCTCGAGGCGGTCTAACCCTTCCCTCTCTGTCCCACGCCAGCCGTAGATCGACTGGTCTTTGTCGCCGATCGCGAACAGGGCCGGCCTGTCGACGCCGTCGGTCAGCCCCGTGACGAGGTCGAACTGTGTCCCGTCGGTGTCCTGGAACTCGTCACAGTAGACCTGCTCCCACCTGTCGGTGATCTCGCCGGCGACGGCGTCGTCACAGAGCAACCGGGTCGCCGTCCGGACGAGTTCGTCGAAGTCGACGACCCCCTCCCGGCGCAGGTACGCCCGGTAGTCGGCGTAGACGTCGGTGTAGTGGCGTGCGAGCCGGAGGAACTCGAGGGTCCGCTCGAGTCGCCCCGCGGGCGACTGTTCGAGCAACCCCGTTTTCTCCCCGTGGATCCCGTCACAGAACAGCGCCCGCGGGAGGTGTTTGGTCGTCCGGTCGTCGAGGCTGAGCGTCCCGTGGACGGTCGTGACGGTCTCACGCATCGCCTCGAGGTAGCGTTCGACGTCACGAACGACCGGATCGTCGCGGTACTCCTCGGGTGCCTCCGCGATCCGTTCGAGACAGACGGTCAACACCTTGCCGTACTCGACTAACGCCTCACGGCCGCCCTCGAGGTGACTCTCCCGATTGAAGTATCGCAGGGCCTCGTTCGAAAAGGAGAGGTGCTCGTCGGCCACACGGTCGAGCCGGAGGGCGAACTCCCCTAAGACCTCGAGGGTGCGGACGTCCGGGAGCCCCTCGGCGAGGGCCGCCGGGTCGATCCCCTCCCGGCTCACCGTCGCGACGAACTCCGCGACCGTCTCCGCGAGGTCCGCGGCCGATCCGTCCCCGCGCGTCGATGGCTCGGCGAAGCCGTAGTCGCCGTCCTCGAGCAGGCGTCTGACGATCCGTCGCCGTCCTCGCCCGGTGACGACGTCGAACTCGGGGGAGATCCCGAGGTAGTAGGCGTACTCGCGGACGAGTCGGTGACAGAAAGAGTGGTAGGTGTAGACGTCGATCCCGGCGGCCGCTTCGGGGCCGAGTCGTTCCGTGATCGCCTCGCGGACGCTCGCTGCGGCCTCGTTGGCGAACGTGAGCACGAGCACGTCGTCGGGACGGATCTCCCCGTCCTCGATCGCCCGCTCGATCCGCATGAGCATCGTCGTCGTCTTGCCCGTCCCCGCACCGGCGTCGACGGCGAGACAGGCGGCGTCGCTCTCGATCGCGGCCGGCTGGTTCCCCCTCGGCGTCCGTGGGTACTCACGGTCGGCCACCGAATCTCACCTCCCCTGCCAGGAACTGCTCACAGCAGACGGCGTACGCACAGCCCGGACAGGCCGAATCGGCGATCCGTTCCCACTGTGGGTCGGGATCGAACGCACCGGACGTGAGCGCCGAGAGCGTCCGGGAGAGGCGCTCGTCTACGAGGTCGTTGCGGTGTTCGTGGGTCTTCCTGAACGTCTGCTGGTCGACGTAGACGTCCGTCAGGTCGACGGGGTCTACGGTCGCCTCGACGCTCTCACGGACCCAGTCGACCCTGGTCCGTGACCGATCGACGAGCGGGACCTGAACGTACCGACAGGTCTTGTGGGGGAGTTCGAGGCGGTCCCGGAGCTCCCGGAGCCCCTCGAGGACGATTGCCGTCTCGAAGAGCGCCCCGACAGGACCGGGTTCGAAGGTGTCGGAATCCGGGTCGAAGTGGTCGAGGAAAACCGAGGCGACGTCACCCTCCCACCCGTCTCGGTACCTGAGGAGACCGAGGTGGGCGGTCGTCGGGACGAACCGGACGCCGGCGAGCGCCGAGCCGTCGCCGGTGAGGTAATCGAC
>LKNC01000058.1 GCA_001564255.1 Natrialbaceae archaeon Tc-Br11_E2g1 | reverse complement strand
TGGCCGACTGTAACGCCACGGAGCTACTCGAGGAGCTCTCCGAGGACACGGCGATCGAACCGTCGTTGAGACGGAAAGCGGGGGCGTTGGCGTGACCGGCCGCGACACGACCGACTCGACCGACGGCACCGATCCGACGGGCGAGCGTACCGGGAACCGGCGCGTCTGTAGGGACACCGGTCGGCAACAGGGCCTGGTCGGCAAGTACGACATCTGGCTCTGTCGGCAGTCGTTTCGAGAGATGGCCCGCGAGATGGGCTTTCGAAAGTACGACTGAGTACCGTCGACACGGGTTCGGGGAACGCGGCCCACGCGACCAGCGGACCGATCCGCCGGCCGATCACGCGTCGTCAGGACCGATTCCAGGAGTTGTGAACGTGGGAGTTACGTTCTATATCGCGATATGCGATTTATTCCTGCGATCGAGGGGGCGATCGGTGACAGCTGGCTGACCACAAGTTACATCACGCTTCCCGGGTGGGTACCCCTATGGCCAGACGATCGTACCAGGAGCAACTCGAGGAGCTCCGCGAGGACGTCCTCTACATGAGCGAGGTGGTGATGGAACGGCTCCGGATGGGCCTCGACGCCTTGGACCGGAAAGACGAGCTGCTCGCCCAGGAGGTGATCGAAGGCGACCACGAGGTAAACCGGCTGTACCTCGATCTGGAAAAGGAGTGTATCGAACTGCTCGCGCTCCAGCAGCCGGTCGCCGGCGACCTCCGGTTTATCGCCTCCTCGTTCAAGATCATCACCGACCTCGAGCGGATCGGCGACCTGGCGGTGAACCTCGGGGAGTACACCAAGGAAGCCCGCCGGGACCTCTTTCCGGACGTCGACGTCCAGGCGATGGGGGAGTTGACCCTCGAGATGATCGACGACGCGATGGCAGCCTACGCCGAGGAGGACGTCGAGAGCTGCCGGGAGCTGGCGGCCCGGGACGACGACGTCGATCAGTTCGCCGAGCGGGCGAGCGCGGTCGTCGTGCGGGACCTGATCGAACGGGAGCTCGACTCCCCGGAGGAAGTCGAGATCCTCTTAGAGGACGTCTCGCGACTCTTGCTTACGATCCGTGACCTCGAGCGGGTCGGCGACCACGCGGTCAACATCGCCGCCAGGACCCTCTATATGGTCGAGAACGACGACGAGCTGATCTACTGACCACCGGAGGGCCGGTCGGACGGTCCGAACGACGGCCCCTCCCCGTCGACGCGTTCGGGCTCATCGTCGACGCGTTCGAACTCGCCGTCGAGGTCCTCGGCGAGGGACGCGTGAACGTCCGCCCGGAGTTTGCGGACGTCAGCCGCGAACGCCTCGAACTCCCCGACCACGAGAAGCCACTCGAGGGTGCCGGCGACCGCGACGATCGTCGGTACGGAGGCCACGCGGTACGCTACACCGCGTCGTCACTAATCGCTTCGGTCCGAGGGAGACGTCGCGGCCACCAGCTCCCGGAGGAACCGGGCGGCCTCGAGGCCGGTGGTTCCGAAGACGTAGGTGATCGGTTCGACGCCGAAGGCGCCGCGGTGGTAGGCCAGCCGGGGCACCCCGTCCTCGGCCTCGAACCGGTCGCGGAGCCGGTCGGCCCGGTTCTCGTAGTCGGGATCGAACTCCACGGCGTCGACTCCGAGCTCGCGGGCGGCCGCGAGGAGGGCGTCGTCGGTGACGAGGTTGACCGCGCCACGGACGGCGGGATCGACCGCCGAGGCGGCGATGACGGCCGTCGAGACGTTTCGCGAGGCGCCGAACTCGGGGTTCGCCGGCACCTCGATCCGCCCGCCGACGACGTAGATGCGACCCGGAATCGCGGCGACCTCGGTCGCGTCGGCCGCCTCCGGGAGCGCCGTCCCGACGTTCGTGCCGACGTTCGGGACGTACTCGGACAGGCCGGGGGTCGTCGCGACGGTCCGGGCGGCCGTCCGGACGTCCGCGAGCGCCTCCCGCTCGGCCTGGACCGTCTCGTCGCTGCCCCGGACACAGAGGTCACAGCCCAGCCCCTCGAGGACGGGCATCTCCTCCTCGTGGAGCGTACACAGCGGCCCCCGATCGACGAGCGCGTCGATCAGCGAGAGCACCTCCGCGAGCGCGTCGTAGCCGTCCATCTCCCCCTCGGCGATGCCGGCGGCGATCCGATCTGCGGCCGCGACGGTCTCGGGGTCCTCACGGAAGCGCTCGTCGCCGCCGGCCTCCCCGCCGACGTACTTGCTCACGGCCGCCTGGGTGACCCCGAGGTGGGTGGCGATCTCCCGCTGGGTCAGCCCCCGGTCGGCCAGACGGACGGCGAGCATCGACCGGAGGGTCGGGAGGAGGCGGTCGACGACGAGCTCGCTCGGCAGGACGAGGGACATGCCGCCGGCTTCGAGCGGGGTCGAAATAAGGGCTCGGTGAGCGCGCCTCGATGGGCCCGACCGGGTCGGCGACCGTACAGCCACGGACGGCCGCCGACTGAGCATGAGTGATCCACGGGGAACGTCTCCGTCGGTCGATCGGACGGTCGCGTTCCACCGGACTCACAGGGATCGTTCGGTTGGCGATACGCCGTGTGTCGGCACGAGGCCGACGTACGATCCGTATGTACGTTCAGTAATAAGCCTGTCTATTGGTGATAAAATTCTCATGGCGCCGATCGTGCACAACTATCTAAACTCATTCGCCGTTTGACCGACTATAAGCGTAATTTACTCCCCGAGGTGGCCGAAACGTTCGCACATCCGGCGGATCAGGGGTCGATCCGCCTCGGCGGTGCCCGGCCCGACAGCTCCGCGCCGACGAGCGCGGCGTGGCTCCGGCGCAGCCGTTCGGAGAGCGCCTGGTGTGAGATCCCGAGCTCGGTCGCGAGCTCCTGGAGAGTTACCTTCCGGGGAACGTCGAAGTAGCCGAGCTCGTAGGCCGTCGCGATCGTCTTGTACTGGGTTTCGGTCAGCGGCGTCCCGTCGTCGTCGGCGCCGTCCATCGTGGCCACCCGGCCCACGGTGGCCTCGAAGCCGTACCGTTCGAACCGTCGGTGGGCCCGGGAGAGGGGTTCCCGGTCGTGGAAGAGTAGCGTCAACGACCACGTTCCGTCCCGGCCGGTGGCCTCGAGGACGGCGCCGGCGTGTTCGGCGGCGATCCGGTGAAACAGCTTCATCGACCGGTCGAACTCCAGACGAACCAGGAGCCGCTCGTCCTCCGAGTGGATCAACACGGCGACGAGGTCGACGGAGGGATCGGCCTCGAGGGCGCTCTCGATCGCCGACCGATCGGCGCCGCTCGTCCACACCAGCGGCGGTCCGTCACCGATCACCCCCCCGATCCGGAACTCGAACGACGGCAGCCGTTCGAACGTCTCCGAGAGGCCGAGGTTCTCGGCCGGGATCTCGAGGTCGACGACGGTGGTCATGTGCATGTGCCACCACGAACGCGTATAGACGGCTTTGGGAAGCGGTCAGGTTTCCCGCCACCATCCGGCGGTGACCGTCGCCCTCGAGGGACGGTCAGAAACGGCGACACCCCGGAACCGGCGAGGCCGGTGGCGACCGGTGGCGATTTCCCCGCGAAGCCCCAACCGGAGCCGATGACCCGAATCGGCGTCGTTGGGGCCGGTGGCGCGGCCGCAGCCGCGTGCTACGCCCTCGATCGAACCGTCCCCGACGCGGAGCTGACGGTCGTGGAGAAATCCGGCGGCGTCTGTGGCCGGGCCGCCACCCGCCGGCGGGGACCGATCCGCTACGAGTACGGCGCGAACTACGTGAAATCGGCCGACGAGCGCGTCGTCGAGTTGCTGACCGAGCACCTCGACACCGACGGGCTCGTCGACGTCGCCGAGCCGATCTGGACGTTCGACCGGGAGGGGGAAGTCTCCCCCGGCCGGGAGAGTGACGAACACAAGTGGAGCTACCGTCGTGGGATCACCCAGATCGCAAAGCGGCTGTTCGGGGCGACTGAGGCGGCCGTCCACCGACGGACGCGGATCGAGACGTTGCGCCGGGGGGACGGCGTCTGGACGCTCGTCGACGACGACGGCGAGGAGTGGGGGCCGTTCGACGTCCTCCTCCTGAACCCGCCGGCCCCCCAGACGGCGACGCTCCTGGCTGACGCCGAGTGGGACGACCCCCTCCGGGAGCGTCTCGCCGAGGCGGTCGACGCCGTCCCCTACCGGACGATCTGGACCGCGGTGCTCGGCTACGAGTTCGCGCTCGACCGTCCGTACTACGCGCTCGTCAACCCCGGCAAGGACCACGGGATCGGCTGGATCGCCCGCGAGGAGTGCAAACCCGGACACGTCCCCGACGGCGAGTCGGTGCTCGTCGTCCAGGCGAGCCACGAGTGGTCGGTCGAGCGGTACGACGACCCCCCCGAACGGAACGTCGCCGACCTCGCGGCGATGACCGCCGACGTGATCGGCGAGGACCGCCTGCGTGCGCCCGACTGGAGCGACCACCAGGGCTGGCGGTACGCGCTCCCGGAGGGACGGGTCGCCGCCGGCCCGCTCGAGGACGCCGCCGACCACGGCCTCTACCCCCTCGGCGACTGGGTCGCCGGCGAGGCGCGTCTCCACGCCGCCCTCCGGAACGGGCTCGAGACGGGCGAACGGATCGCACTCGCGGTGTGATAAACCGCACATCGATATAGAAAATTCGACTCCGTCGATCACTCAGGCCCGAACCCACGGCAAGACGCCATACCCGCCGTTCTAACGCGTCCGGACGTGGCGCTCCCCGATCGAGGGGCGGCTGCGTCCCACGCGACCCCGACGTCCGGAAACACGGGGTTCGACGGTGCCGCTTTTTTTGCGTGCCGTCGAAGGACACGGTATGGACCACACTGACTCGTCGACGGGAACCGCTCGGTACGTGTTCAGGGTCGGCTTCCGGGTCGAGCCCTCACGGCCGAAGCTATCGATCGACCCAGCCGAATACGAGACGACGCTGTCTCGAGTGGCGGACCCACCGGGAGAGCCCGGCTGGATGTTTTTCCGCGATCACCTCTGGCGTGGCACCGTCGGCGACGACACGTACTTCCGTGAGATCGTCGAGGACGCCCTCGGCGTGTCCGTGGTGTCGGTTACGTTCAGCGAACTCCGGACGGACCGGCTGTATCTCGACGCGCTCCGGGACGCGATCGGCAGCCAGCTCGGTGAGTTCAGGGCGGACACGGTCGACGAGGCCCTGAAGAAGTACCTCGGGAGTTCGATCCACGTCGTTTCTCCCGAGGATACCACCGGCTGAACCACTCCTCCCGGTTGCCCCCCCTCGACCGTGGGTCGCTTTCCCCCTCTACCACTGGATCGCCTTCCTCGCCCTCGAAATCGGTATCGGCCTCGCGTTCGCCGCGACCCCTATCGGCTGGATCGACCGCCACCGGTCTCCGGCCGCGTCCGCCTGATCGGGAAATCGAGTCACCGATCGACGACGGCGAGAACTACCGATCGTGATCCTCTCCGGAGGATTAAATTTAACTATGTTGAACAACAGTCATCTAAACGTGCAGAACAACAACGAAATCCGTCGCCGGAAGCTACTCAAGCTAACAGGGGCTGCCACCACCGCTACGGGGGTAACGGCGATAGCCGGCTGTATCAGTGCCGACGACGATGACGACGACGATGCCGATCCGGACGAGGAAGAAGAGATCACGGTCACCCTGACCGAATTCCCAGACACGATCGACCCGCTCGATCACATCACCGGGGACTATTTCGACATTTACGACCACATATACGAACCGGTCTTCGAGTTCGACCCCGGTGACGGCATCTTCCCGTGGATAGCCGAGGACTGGGAAGTGACCGGTGACGGCTCGACCGAAGTGTCGATACGAGACGACGTAACGTTCCACAATGGCGACACGCTGACCGCAGACGACATCGCGTGGACCATCAACCGCTCGGTGGATCCCGACTTCGCGCTCGTCAGTGATCTCGGTCAGTTCGGTCTCGGGTCGATTACGGGTGCCGAAGCCATCGACGAGACGCAACTCGAGATCACCTACGGCGGTGCACCGGGGCTCGCCGAGTTCGAGTTCGGCAACTACGCTCGCGCGATGAACCGGGAGTGGGCAGAGGATCGGGGTGCCGACGAGGACGTCCTCTCCGGGGACTCCCCCGAAGATTTCAACGGCACCGGGCCATACGAGGTCGTCGAGTTCGAACCCGAAGTCGAGATCGTCGTCGAAAAGTTCGACGACTACTGGGGCGAGGAGCCACCGTTCGACCGTGTGACGTTCAACGCGGACGGCGAATCGAGCGGTCGTTTCAACGCGCTCGAAACGGGCGAAACCGATCTGACGATCAATATCCTCCCCGAGGACGTTGGCGACGTCCGGGACAACGAGGACACGGACATCCGGAACGTTCCGAGCTTCCGGACCATCTTCTGTCCGATGAAAAACTCCGTCGAGCCCTACGATAGCCAGGAGTTCCGGCAGGCGATGAACTACTGTGTGGACCAAGAGGAGATCATCGAGACGATACTCTCGGGATTCGGGACACCGACGAGTCAGCCCGTCTCGCCGGACATCAACGGGTACAATCCGGATCTCGAACCGTATCCACAGGACTACGACATGGCCGAGAGCCTCGTCGAGGAGAGTGGGTACGGCGGCGTGGAAATCGAACTGACGGCGCCACAGGGCCGGTACGTAAACGACGCAGAGATCGCAGAGCGAGCCGCAGACATGATCGACGAACTCCCGAACGTCGACTGTAGTGCGAACATCGTCGACTTCGGGACCGTCTCGGACGAGAACGCTGCGGGTCTCGACGATCCCGACCATCCGTTTTACATGATCGGCTGGGGAACCGTCACCGGTGACACCGACTACGGTGTGCAGGGCTTTTTCGTTCCCGAAGAGACCCGGAGCTTCGCCGACGACGACCTGACGGATGCGATCGTCGAGAGCCAGGAGATCGAAGACCCCGACGAGCGACGTGAGGCGCTACAGGAGATCAACGCACAGATTCACGACCTCGCACCGTGGGTGTTCCTCAACGTTCAGGAGTCGATCTACGGTATCCGTGAAGACATCCAGTGGGAGCCACGCGCAGACGAGACCATCTACCTCTGGGAGATGAGCGTCTGACTGCCCTGGAAGGTGAGCGTCTGACCGACCCCGGACCTGTCCCCGGCGGTCGAATCGGTGACAAAAGGAAAACGTAATTACGATCCCACGCTCGGGTTACGACAGTTAGCTCTCGATGCTGAAATTCTTGATTCGTCGTCTCCTGCAGGGCATCCTCGTCGTCTGGGGAGTGATCACGGTGATGTTTATCCTCCGTGCGGTCTCTCCGGGAGACCCCGCCGTGTTGATGGCCGGTGAGGGTGCAGACGACGAGATTATCCAGCGGGTGAGAGAGGCAGAAGGACTGGACGAGCCGCTACTTTCGCAGTATCTCGACTACTTGGGCAGTATCCTGGTTGGTGACTTCGGGTTCTCCTGGGAGGCCCGTAGTGAGGTTACAGCGATAGTCATCCGCCGTATCCCTGCGACGATAGAGTTGGCCGTCGCCGCTACCGTCGTTGCGCTCGTCATCGCCGTTCCGCTCGGCGTGATCTCCGGCACTCGCCGGAACGAACCGGCGGACTACGGAGCCACGCTCTTTTCACTTCTCGGTATCAGTACGCCGAACTTCTGGCTGGGCCTGATGCTCATTCTGGTGTTGGGCGTCTGGTACGGCATTCCCTACCCGTCGATCGGAACGTCCTCGTTCTCGACGGGCTCGTTCGTCGTCGAGTATCCGAGTTCGATCGGCCTGGGGCTCTTCGATTTCCCGACCGGTCGACGGGAAATCGGTTTCACAGCGGCAGTCTCCGCCGTCCTGTTCGAGCAATCGCTCTCGGAGCTGGGAGCGTGGCTCCGACACATCACGCTCCCCGCTCTCACGCTCGGGACGTACTTCACGGCGTTGATTACGCGTCTCACCCGGAGTGGGATGATCGACGAGCTCGGGAAACCGTACGTGACCTCGATGGAGGCCAAGGGGCTGCCCCGGATACTCATCCTGTACAAACACACGCTCCGAAACACCATGATCCCGATTATTACCGTCATCGGTCTACAGATCGGGACGCTCGCCGGTGGGGCCGTCATCACCGAAACGGTGTTCAACTGGCCGGGCCTCGGCCTCCGGCTCATCGACGCACTCAATGACCGTGACTGGCCGGTCATCCAGGGTATCGTGATATTCATCGCGGTCGGGTTCGTCGTCATCAACATCGTCGTCGACGCCCTGTACAACTATCTCGACCCACAGGTGAGCGAGTCGTGATCTCCGACCGTGTCAGATCGAATCTCAGACAGTCGTTTTCGGAGAGCCTGTTGCCGAAAATCGGCCTGGGTATTCTCGTCGTCATCGTCGTTATGACGCTGTTCGCACCACTGCTTGCGACCCACGACCCGACCGATACGGGACATTTCGACCCCGAAACCGGCAGCGAGTATCCACCGCTCGGACACTCCTACGAGACGGAGGTGGCAGTTGACGGGGAGTTCACCGAGGTCACTATCGAGTCGAACAGCACCCACGTCCTCGGGACGAACACTGTCGGCCAGGACGTCTACTCACGACTCATCTACGGCGCACGGGTTTCAGTCATCGTTGGGCTCTCCGCGACGCTGCTCGCCTTGCTCATCGGCGTCCCGATCGGCCTCCTCGCGGGCTACTACGGTGGGCGTGTCGACGACGGCCTGATGCGGGTTGCGGATACGATGCTCGCGTTCCCGGCGCTCGTGTTGGCCCTCGCGCTCATCGGGGTGTTCGGCGAACGACCGGTCGGAATACCCGACCCGATAGTGATGGCCGGGTTCGCAGAGGGGATGCCAGCGACGATCCCGATACCCGGAACGGTGACCATCGTCGGGGCACTGGTGATCTGGGTCTGGTTTGCCCGTGTGGCCCGCGGGGAAGCCATGTCGCTTCGAAACGCCGAGTACGTCAAGGCGGCCAGGAGTTTCGGAACCAGTCACGCCCAAATCCTGCTCAAACACATCCTCCCGAACAGCATGACGCCGATCATCGTCCTAGCGACGATTCAGGTCGCGGTCATCATCCTGCTGGAAGCGTCACTGGCGTACCTCGGGTTCTCGGGGACGACGCTCTCGTGGGGCTACGAAATCGAGCGGGGACAGGACTACCTTCGGCGAAGGCCGTGGGTCTCGATATTCCCGGGTATCGGTATCATGCTGGCGGTCATCAGCGTGAACCTGCTCGGGGACTGGTTCCGTGATGCCCTGGACCCGAACGTCGACCAGAGCGAGCGAGGTGCCTGAGATGACCGAAGACATCCTCAAGATCTCCGACCTCTCGACCAGATTTTTCACCAGTGAAGGACAGGTAAACGCCGTCGAACGGATCTCACTGAACGTCGGAGAGGGCGAAGTGTTCGGTATCGTCGGCGAGAGTGGTAGCGGCAAAAGCGTCACTGCACTCTCGATCGTGGACCTCGTCGAGTCACCCGGGCAGATCACGAGCGGATCGATCGAGTACCGGAACGCGGAACTCGCCGACGCCCTCGAAGCGGACTACCCGGACGCAGTCGACGGCGAATTCGTCGACGTCCTCTCGGTGCCGGAATCAGTCCGGAGGTCACTCCGTGGCCCGTCGTTCAGTATGATTTTCCAGGACCCCGAGAGCAGTTTCAACCCGAGCGTGACCGTCGGCGAACAGATCGCAGAAGCGGTGGAGGTACAGCGTCGTGCACGAGCCGACCCACGTTCGACTCGTGCCAGAACCCAGGGTGTCGAGTACTCGCTCTCGGGGTATCTCACGTCCGCACTGTTGCCATCGAAGCGTTTCGTCACGACCGAGAGCAAAGAGCGCGCGATCGAACTGCTCGAGATGGTCGGGATTCCGGACCCGGTCAAACGCGCCGAGGAGTATCCACACCAGTACTCCGGGGGGATGCTCCAGCGGGCGATGATTGCCCAGGCGCTGGCGGGGGAGCCGGACGTCCTGATCGCGGACGAGCCGACGACCGCACTCGACGTCACGATACAGGCACAGGTTCTCGATATCCTCTCCGAGCTACAACGAGAGGTCGGGATGACGATTCTGTTGATCACACACGACCTCGGAGTCGTGGCCCGCATGTGTGACCGTGTCGGCGTGATGTACGCCGGCGAGATCGTCGAACAGGGGACTCTTGCGGACATCTTCGAGGAGAACGTCCATCCGTACACGGCGGGGCTTCTGGGGTCTGTCCCGGTGCTCGACGACGTCGGTGGACGACTCCGGCCGATCGAAGGCAACGTTCCCAGCCTTCTCGACTCGGAGATGGGAGGTGGCTGTTACTTCGCCGACCGTTGTCCGAAGGCGATGGAGGAGTGTCTCAGGAAACCACGGACCTTCGATGGCCCCGGCAGTGACGATCACGTATCGATGTGTTATCTCGCAGACCACCCATACGAGGAGGGGGAGGCACTGTCCGACGAGCACTTCGAGTCGACGGGGGGCGACGATCGATGACCGACCCGCTACTCGAGGTGCGAAACCTCAGGAAGTACTTTTTCGAACGGGACAGTTTCCTCGACCGGTTGCTGGGTGACGACCCGGTCGCGGTCAAGGCGGTCGATGGGCTGAACTTCGAGATAGAACGGGGGGAGACGCTCGGGCTCGTCGGCGAGTCCGGCTGTGGCAAATCGACGGCTGGCGAGACGGTGCTCCGGTTACAGGAGGCAACTGAAGGGAAGGTGTACTTCGACGGTTCGAACGTCTACGAGATGGATACGACCGAACTCCAGGAGTTCAGGCGCCGGGCGGCGATCGTCTTTCAGGACCCCTTTTCCAGTCTCGACCCACGAATGACCATCGGCGAGACGGTCAGACAGCCACTCGACGTTCACGACTGGCCCCCAGGCGACGACCACGATAGATCGAAACGCGAGCGCAGAACGGAACGGGTAAGGGACCTGCTCAACAGGGTCGGGCTCTCGGGGGATCAGTTCGATCGGTACCCCCACGAGTTCTCGGGTGGTCAGCGCCAGCGTATCGGCATCGCTCGCGCGCTCGCGCTCAATCCGGATTTCGTCGTGCTCGACGAGCCGACCAGTGCGCTCGACGTCTCCGTGCAGGCCCAGATTCTGAACTTGCTCGATGACCTCCAGTCCGAGTTCGGACTGACCTATCTGCTCGTTTCACACGACCTCTCCGTTATTCGCCACATCTGTGACCGTGTCGCCGTCATGTATCTCGGTGAAATCGTCGAGGTTGGACCCAGTCGGAGCCTCTTTTCTGACCCACAGCACCCATACACGAAGGCACTCTTAGAGAGTGTCCCCCGCGTCGACGTCGGGGAGCGTGAGCGCGACGTCGACACGCTCTCCGGCGAAGTGCCCTCACCGCGGAACCCACCGACCGGCTGTCGATTCAGAACGCGATGTCCGTCGGTGATCCCGCCCGAAGACGTCGACATCGAACAGGACGAGTTCCGGACCGTCCAGACCGTTCGGGACCGGATACGAAACCGGGACGTCGATCTCTCCGGCACGAAGGAGTTCCTCGAGACGGACGAGACGGACGACCTCGCAGACCGAATCGTCGATACGATGCTCGACCTCGAGGAAGCGGCGCTCTCGGAACCACACCGCTCGCGCGTTCGGGAAGCCCTCTCCGTCGCCCTCGAGGACGAGTGGGAAGAGGCGGAGAAGTCGCTCGCGGCGTACGAGAGCGTCTGTGAAGACGTCACGCCGGCACTACAGGAGAGGCAGGATCATCGTGCCGCGTGTCACCTCCTCGACCAGCCTGCCGGCGTCGAGGATACCGTGACCGACAGCGGCTTCACACCACGGCAAGGAGACGACTGATCGTCTCGGACGGGGGTGTGTGAGCGACCTTCACCACCCCGTACCGGCGAGGCGCGCCTGCACGCCGCCCTCCGGAACGGGCTCGAGACGGGCGAACGGATCGCACTCGCGGTGTGATCGGCGGGTCGTTCGCACGTCTACGGTCGGCTCTGGCTTCGATCCGCCCGAGGACGGAATCGGTGCCGAACCGGCCTCGGAGCCGATCAGTCAAACACCGGTCGCGTCCTGAACTCCAGGTCCATCGGCTGGTCTTCATGACCGGTGAAACGGAGACGGTGGTGCTCGTCGGAGTTGCTGGTGATCTCCTCGAGGGATATTAGCGTAAACTCTTCACCAGCGCGGTCGCCTCTGACTCTCAGGTTCCCAACCACACTCAGAACCGAGTCCGAGTAGTCGATGGTTTCGGCACTACCCGGAAAATCGACCGTCGCAGTGGCTTCGAGCTCCCGCACGCCCTCGTATCTCCCATCCATCATGTTTTCTTCGTCCGGCCGGTCGACGGAGATCTCCTCGTCCACCGGTCTGATCCAGATCCGACTGT
>LKNC01000057.1 GCA_001564255.1 Natrialbaceae archaeon Tc-Br11_E2g1 | reverse complement strand
GCGGCGGGTTCGCAGACGGGTTCGCCGGGACGACCTCGTGCCGGGAGACGCCAACCCCGACGATCCGGAGACGTGGGTGATCGGCCTCTCCGGGGGCAAAGACAGCGTCGTCCTGACGAGGATCCTCCACGACACCTTCGCCGAGGACCCCCGGATCGAACTCGTCGGCCTGACCATCCACGAGGGGATCGAGGGCTACCGCGATAAGAGCCTCGAGGCCTGTCTGTCCCTTACGGAGGACCTCGAGATCCGCCACGAGGTCGCGAGTTACGAAGCGGAGTTCGGGGTCCGCATGGACGACGTCGTCGAGGACGATCCGGAGAACATGGCCGCGTGTGCCTACTGTGGGGTCTTCCGGCGGGACTTGCTCTCGACGTACGCCGAGGAGTTCGAGGCCGACTTGCTGTTGACCGGCCACAACTTAGACGACGAGGCCCAGACCGCGCTGATGAACTTCCTCGCGGGCGACGTCGACCAGATGGCCAA
Source organism: Natrialbaceae archaeon Tc-Br11_E2g1 (assembly GCA_001564255.1). GTDB lineage: Archaea > Halobacteriota > Halobacteria > Halobacteriales > Natrialbaceae > Tc-Br11-E2g1. Next base: position 12,131 of record LKNC01000057.1, on the reverse strand, counting down.
ACACTTCGACGCCAGTCTCGGGCCCCTCTCCGAACGCGGGGACGGCGATGAGTTCGTCCCGCGTGCGAAACCCCTTCGGGACGTCCCCGAGAAGGAAGTCGCCCTCTATGCCCACCTAGAGGAGTTGCCCGCCCACATCACCGAGTGTCCCCACTCGAGTGAGGCCTACCGCGGGGAGATCCAGCGACTGCTCTACGACCTAGAGGAGGACCACCCCGGAACGCGTCACTCGATTCTCTCCGGGTACGAGGAACTCGCGGGGATGGTCGCCGACCGACACCGTGAGGACGACGACGGTGCGGACCTCGGTGAGTGTGTCGAGTGTGGCGCGACGACCACCCGGGAACGCTGCCGGAAGTGCTCGTTGCTCGACGCGCTTTCCTAACCCGGCCGAGGGTTCAAGTCGGATACCGCGCCCAGCCACGCCCATGATCGCCATCGTGGGTGCGAAAGGCGGCTGTGGAAAGACGACGACGGCCCTCGGCGTGACGGGGGCGCTAGCCGAGGCCGGAACCCCCGCCGCCGCCGTCGACGCCGACCGACAGCTTCCGAACCTCCACGTCGCCGCGAACGTAGAGCGCGAGCCGACCGTCGCGGCCCTGGAGGATCGAATGGATCTCGACGACGTCGCCCAACCCCTCCCCGGGACGCCCGAAGCCGGCGTCGTTCCGGGACCGACCGAGGGGGAGACAGTCGACTACCGGCGACTCCTGGGCCGCCTCGAGACCGCCCCGGTCGAGGTAGTCCTCGACTGTCCGACCGGGGTGGGGCCGGACGTGGCCGAACCCCTCGAGGCCGCCGACGCGGCGGTGGTGGTGACGACCGACGGGGACCGGAGTCTGGCCGCAGCCGAGAAAACCGTCGCCGTCGCCCGTGACCTCGGAGTTGCGATCGCCGGGACGGTCCTCACGCGTTCGAGTCAGGTGACACGGCCGGTTCGTGATCGGATCGACGTGCCGGTTCTGGGGGCCGTTCCCGAAGTCGAGTCGCCCCTCGAGGCCGACGCCGCCAGGCGTGTCTACGGCTCCGTCGCGGCCGAACTCAAGGCAAAGAGTTATCAGGATTCTACGGCAAGATTTAGCAATAGTATGGTGGGTCGGCTGGAGACCGGGATCGACGTGTTGGATCGGAAACTCGACGGCGGGTTGCCGCCGGGGTGCGTCGTGGCCTACACCGCCCAACCGGCCAGTCAGTCGGAGCTGCTGTTGTACGAACTCACCGCCGCCCGCGGCACGCTGTATCTCTCGACGATGCGTTCGACGTCGACGATCGAACACGCGATCGAGTCGTCGATGGCCGAAGTCGGGAGTCCGACGATCCGCCAGGTGTCCGGGGAGAACCCACTCGAGGACGCAAAGCGCTTCGTCGGCGCGCTCCCGGAGGGGGCGAACCTCATCGTCGATCCGATGGACGTCCTCGAGCGGGCCGACCTGACCGCCTACATCGACTTCCTGAACTACCTCAAAGACAAGATGCTCGAGACGCGGGGCATCGCCGTCTTACACTGCCTGAAAGGCGACCACGCGCCGGAAAACCGGACGACGACCGCACACCTCGTCGACGCCGTCTTCGACCTCCGAACGACGGTCGGCGCGACGGACGTCGAGAACCACCTCACGATCCCCAAGTTCCGCCGTGGCGGTGCCCCCACCGAGGCGATCAAACTCGAGCTCTCCGAACGCGTCGAAATCGATACGAGCCGGGATATCGCCTGAGACTGACGGCGAAAAACTCTAGTGGATTGTCACTGCAGGTACTGACTTACTCCTCGTCGGCTGCGCCTTCCAGTTCCTCGACGATCTCGTCCGCGTCGACGTCGACGTCCTCGAGGGCGTCCTCGATGTCGCCACCGCCCATACCGCCCATCATGCCGGGCATACCCATGCCGCCGGCACCCTCTATGACCTCCTGGACGATGACGCGGTCGACGCCGACCTTGTCGATGACGTCTTGGGCGATCTGTTGTTTCGAGAACATCCACTGCTGGTTCATCGTCAGCTCCGGCGTGGACTCGACGTAGAGGGTTTCTTTCTCGACGACTTCGGTCTCGAACTCGGGTTCGGCGTCTTCGTCGTCTTCACGCGACTCCTCCGGAGTCCCGCTGTCTTCCTCGGGCTCGACGAGCGTCTCCTCTTCGACCTCGTCGACCTCGATCTCGAGTTCGGGTTCGACGTCGAGGTACATCTCGAAGAGGCCGGCGGCGCGCTGTTCGCGGTCGTCGACGACGTCGGCGATCTCGTAGTCGTACTCGACGTCGTCACCGGCGAGTGGGTGGTTGAAGTCGATGCGGGCGCGGCCGCCGACGATCGTCGTGATGTGGCCGTGGCGGCCATCGAGGTGAACGTGTGCGCCGGGGTAGCGGTCGTCCTCGTCGATCTTCTCGACGCTTACGGTCTCGACGTCGTCGGGGTTGTACTCGCCGAACGCCTCCTCGGCGGGCACCGTGACGGTCCCGGAGTCGCCGACCTCGCTGCCGAGGATGGCCTCCTCGACGGCGTCGAAGACGTGACCCTCGCCGAGGACGATCGTCTGCGCTTTGAACTCACGGTTCTCCTCGACGCCTTCCTCTTCGGCGACTTCGGGGTCTGTGGTGTCGACGAGCAACTCCTCGTCGACCGTTCGTGCGGTGTACTCGAGTTCGACGAACTCGCCGTTCTGGAGTCCTGGCTCTTCTTCGGGCTCTACGTCCTCGACGTCCTCGACGTCTTCGGCCTCTTGGGCCTCCTGGTCCTCAGTCATACATGGTACGTCCCGCCGTCTACATTTAAGAGCCGCGTTTTCGCCCGCACAACGACCGATACTTACGACGCCCCTGCCTTGCTTCGGGCATGTACGAGGTCGAAGTGAAAGTCCCCACCTCCCTCGAGGTCGTGCGTGACCGACTCGGCGAACTCGAGGCGACGGCCGTCGACGACGTCGTTCAAGAAGACGTCTACTACGACGCGCCACATCGCTCGTTCGCCGACACCGACGAGGCGTTGCGGGTTCGCCACGAGAGCGATCGCACCGACGGCGACGCGGAGACCCGCCTGACCTACAAGGGGCCACTCGTCGACGACGACTCGAAGACCCGCGAGGAGTTCGAGACGGGGATCGAAGACGCACAGACGATCGAGTCGATCCTCTCGGGTCTCGGCTTCGCGCCGGCCGCGACGGTCCGGAAAGACCGCGAGCACTTCGCCCTCGAGGGCTACACCGTCACTCTCGACGCCGTCGACGGCGTCGGCGAGTTCGTCGAGGTCGAGACCGAAGCCGAGGAAAGCGAGATCGAAACGGCTCGCGAGGGCGCGTTCGCCGTCCTCGACCGTCTCGGCCTCGATCCCGACGACGGGATTCAAACCTCTTACCTCGAGTTTGTCCTGGAGGCGGAATAACTACGGCGCATTTTCACACGCTGTGCGCTTTCCGCAAGTTATAGAACCACACCGGGCGAACCCTCGCCAATGACTGAACGGAACATTCGAGTCGAGCCGATCGACCGTCGGGCTGTAGAGGATCAGGAAGTCGAGATCGTCGAACGGAAAGGGATCGGCCACCCGGACTCGATCTGTGACGGCGTCGCCGAAGCGGTCGCCGGCGCACTCGCCAGGGCGTACATAGACCGGGTCGGCAAGGTCTTACACTTCAACACCGACGAGACCCAGCTCGTCGCCGGCGAAGCCAACCCCGCCTTTGGCGGCGGCGAGGTCGCGAACCCCATCTACCTCCTGATCGTCGGCCGGGCGACGAAACGCTACGACGGCGAGATCATCCCGACGGAGACGATCGCCCTGCGGGCCGCCCGCGAGTACCTCGAGGGGGCGATCCCGGAACTCGAGTACGGCACCGACGTCGTCGTCGACGTGAAGTTCGGCGAGGGAAGCGGTGACCTCCAGGAGGTCTTCGGCGAGGACGGCGCGACGGTGCCGATGGCCAACGACACGAGTTTCGGCGTCGGCCACGCGCCACTGACCGAGACCGAGCGGATCGTGCTCAACGCCGAAGCCCGACTCAACGGTCCCTACGCCGCCGACCACCCCGAACTCGGCCCCGACGTAAAGATCATGGGCAAACGCGAGGGCGATCACATAGACGTCACCGTCGCCGCGGCGATGATAGACGCCTACATCGCTGACCTGGATGGGTACGTCGACGCCGTCGAATCCGTCCGCGAGTACGTCCTCGAGGTCGCCGGCGAGTACACCGATCGCGATGTCGACGTCCACGTCAACACGGCCGACGACTACGCCAGTGGCTCGATCTATCTGACCGTCACCGGCACCTCGGCCGAACAGGGTGACGACGGCTCCGTCGGTCGGGGTAACCGTGCGAACGGCCTCATCACGCCAAACCGCTCGATGTCGATCGAGGCGACGAGTGGCAAGAACCCGGTCAACCACATCGGCAAGATCTACAACCTGCTGTCGACTGCGATCGCAGAGGGCGTCGTCGAGGAAGTCGAGGGGATCCGTGACATGCGCGTGCGACTGCTCAGCCAGATCGGCCAGCCCATCGACCGACCCCACGTCGCCGACGCCCACGTCGTCACCGAGGAGGGCGTCGCGATCCCCGACGTCGAGGACGAAGTCATCGAGATCACCGACGAGAAACTCGCCGACGTGACCGAGATCACCCGGAAGGTCATCGACGGCGAGTTGACGACGTTCTAGGACCGAACGCCCGTCCCGGGGGCGCTCGACCGTTCCCGGCGAGAACCGACCGACTTACCATCACCTGGAGTACGAGAGAACACAGTGAGGGAACCGTCGACGGGCGAGTCGGAACGAAGCCCCCGGAGCGTTATCCTCGCCGTCGTCGCGAGTACGTTTTTCGTCGGCTTCGGCGGCGGCGTGATATTTCCGATCCTGCCGAACCTCGGGGAAGTCCTTGGCATCTCGGCGCTGATGGTCGGGGTGATCCTGAGTGCGAACCGCTTTGTCAGGCTGGTGAGCAACGCCCCGGCGGGCGCGCTCGTCGATCGGATCGGCACCCGGAAACCGTTCGTCGCCGGCCTCGCGATCGAGGGCATCGCCACCCTCGGCTACGTGATCGCCATCCACTCGAACGCGCCCGAAGCGTGGTTCTTGCTCGCCCGGATCCTGTGGGGACTCGGCAGCGCGCTCGTGTTCGCCACCGCCTACACGATCACCGCGGACGTCAGCGACGCGACCTCGAGGGGCACGAGCATGGGGATGGTTCGGGCGGGGATCACCTTCGGCTTCCCGGCCGGGCTCGTCCTCGGCGGGGTGGTCAGTGATCTCTACGGCAACAGCGAGGCCTTTATCCTCGCCGCCGCCTTCGCCGCACTCGCGAGCGTCGTGGCCTACCTGATCGTCCCCGAGACGCACGTCGGGGAGACGAAGGGGGGAGTCAAACCCTGGGACGTCGACACCAGTCTGCCCGCACTCACCGCCGGAGTGGTCAACTTCGGGCTGTATTTCACTTACATCGGGGTGTTTTTCTCCACGCTCGTTCTTCTGATCGGATCTCGGGAGGTGACCGTCTTCGGCCTCGACGCACAGGGCTCTTCGGGTATGTTGATGGCCGTAACCGTCCTCGCGGGGGCGACCTTTACCCTCGGCGGGGGAGCCCTGAGTGACTCGGTCGGGGCACGCGTTCCCGTGCTCGTCGCCTTCCTTACGACGACCTGTGTCGGCTTCGCCGTCCTCGCTTTCGCCTCCTCGATCGAGTGGATCGTAGCCGCCTGCGTCCTGATCGGGGCTGGACAGGGTGGGGTCGGTGGCCCGCTCACCGCCTTGCTCGCGGATCTGACGCCCGAAGACCGGATGGGGCGGGCGATAGGGACCAACAACGTCCTCGGGGACGTCGGCGGCGGTCTCGGCCCGCTCGTCTCCTTACCGCTCGTCGGGACGATCGGCTTCGAGGCCGTCTACGTGGTAAGCGCGGTCGTCCCCGCGCTCGCTGGCGGCGTCCTCATCGTCGGGATCTACCGCCACACCGGTCACGTCAGCCCGACGGTCGGCCTCGAGTGACTGGGCCTCGATCCAGTGAGAAAAGTCGAGGCGCTTTTTGAAGTGAACGACCTCCTCGAGGTCGAACCCGCGTGCCTCGAGCCACCCGACCCAGGTCCCCGTCCGGTGGGAGTGGACGTGTGTCGGGTCACGCAGTTTCTCGAGGCGGTTGAGGGTTGCCTCGAGGTCGGGGTCGTCGGGGGAGACGTTGTCCTCGAAGGCGAGGGGTCCGCCGGGGCGGAGGATGCGGGCGACCTCGTCGACGAACGCCTCCGGGTCGGGGAAGTGGTGGGCCGCGATGCGACAGGTGACGGCGGTCCGTACCATCTCCGGGGAGGCGTCGACGGCGAGGACGGTCTTTGGACACATACCCGAGGTCGGGTTGTGGGGTCATAAACCCGAACCCGAATCGCTCATTTCATCCCACCTTGGACAGTAACTATTTCATCCAACAGAGAAGGGTTAGTCATATGAGACGTAGGGCGTTTCTCACAGCGACGGCTGGTTGTGGTACGCTGGCCGTTTCGGGGTGTCTCGGTCGGTTACCGGGTTTCGGCCCCGAGGCGGAGTTCGAACCGACCGATCCGGAACTGGACACGATCCATCCACCGGAAATCTCCGTTGACGGTGAGACGATCCAGACTCGATCTGCTCGTCGTCGCCGCTGAAGACTCGAGTGGAATCTCGGGCAGGTCCTGCTCTGAGGACCTCGTACGGACGGGATATCACATCGAGGTAACGGCCCCAGACGGTCTGAGACGGGTCGTCACGACTGATACTGTCGGTCATGGACCTGTGAACCCGTGTGTGACAGAACTGGCGGTACAGCGCGTGTCAGTTCGTCTTCTCTCGGAGGTGGTGTACGTATCTATGACCGACAGTATGAGCACCATCTCTCGGGAGAAGCGTATTCGACGACCACAAGCGATCTCGATTGAGCTGTGAGATCGGTTGTTCTGCGTCCGGACGAAACCCGTCCTCGTAATCCCCTTATAGCCCCGACGGTGTACCCCGTCTATATGCACCCGCCGGGAGCCGACGTCGTTCTGGTCCGCCACGGGGACCTGAACACGAAGAGTACGCAGGTAACGCGGTACATGGAGGGGATCCTCGCGGAGAACATCGAGGCCCTCCTCTCCGACCGCGAACTCCCCGGCGATGTCGAACAACGCTGGAGCAGGCCGGTGATCCACACCACCGAGGACGCGGTCGAGGAGGCGACCGGGACGGCCGCAGACGCCTTCGGTGTCGTCTCCGCGAGCGCCTGTCTGACGGTCTCACCCGACCTCGAGGCCGTCCGCGAGGCTCTGGCCGAAACCGCCCGCGAATGCTACGACGGCGGATCCTTCGCGGTCGACGCCCGCCGGGCCGCCAAGGACCTCCCCTTTACCAGCGAGGACGTCGCGATCGAGGGCGGTGACGCGATCCGGGAGGCGGTCGAAGACGTGTTCGAACCGGACGTCGACCTCGAGGAACCCGACGTCACCTTCGGCGTCGAGGTCCGCGAGGAGACCGCGTTCGTCTACCTCGAGAGCGTTCCCGGCCCCGGCGGCCTCCCCCTCGGATCGCAGGCCCCGATGGTCGCGCTCGTCAGCGGCGGGATCGACTCGCCCGTGGCGGCTTACGAGGTGATGTGCCGGGGGAGTCCCGTGATCCCCGTCTACGTCGACCTCGGCGCGTACGGTGGCGTAGATCACGAGGTCCGGGCCTACGAGACCGTCCGCTCACTCTCCCGCTACGCGCCGAACTTCGAGATGGACGTCTACCGGGTCCCCGGCGGCGAGGCCGTCGCCACCCTCGCCGAGGGGATGGAGGAAGGGCGGATGCTCTCGCTGCGGCGGTTTTTCTACCGTATCGCCGAGTGTATCGCCGAACGGGTCGACGCCAGTGGCATCGTCACCGGCGAGGCGATCGGCCAGAAGTCCAGTCAGACCGCACAGAACATCGGGGTGACGAGCCGCGTGACCGAACTGCCGATCCACCGTCCCCTCCTGACCTGGGACAAACATGACATCGTCGCCCGCGCCCGGGAGATCGGGACGTTCACCGACTCGACCATCGACGCCGGCTGTAACCGCCTCGCCCCCGACCGCGCCGAGACCAACGCCCGCGCAGAGCCCTTACTCGGGGCCGAACCCGATGGTCTCATCGAGCGCGCCGAGGAGGTCGCCGCCGAGGCGACGATCGTCACACTCTAGAGCCGCCGGGCGACGCTACCGTCGAGACCGACGCGCGGCGTCGTCGGCCCACCGGCGTCTGACCTCCCGCGGTGATCGGACGGCCGGCCGTTTGCAGGCGAAACCGACATTACGTTCTCGACCCCAGTGAAACCAGTGACACGCATCTGTCTCGTCGGCTCTCCGGAGGTGAACCTGCGATACGAACTGCTCTCGAGGGAAACCTCCCGGGAGGCCCTCGCGACCTACGACCTGGAACGGCCGTTCGAGAACGCACTGGCGGTGCGGACGGTGAGCGTCGGCGGTGCCGTCTCCTTGCTCAACGACCTCCAGTGGTACATCGTCCGCTTTGTCGAGGAGGTTCTCGTCCACGATCCGAGCGTCAGCGAGACGGAGTGGCTCTCCCGGGAACTCGCCGAGGCGCTTCGTACTGGCGAGGTCGACCCCGAGGAGACCGGCGAGTTGCTCAAACTCTACGGCCTCGAGACGCCCGAGACCGAAACCGACGCCGAGGGGGGGACGACGGCACAACTGCACGACCGGCCACGACTCGTCGAACCGCTTTACCTCCGGCGGACCGACGGTGAGGTGCCCGAATACGACTTACGCGACGTCTCCGAGACCCTCGCCGTCAGACTCACCGAAGCGGAGTTTACGCCATGACGGGTGGAACCGGCGTGCGGACCGTCGAGGGGACCCGGATCGCCTACCGGCGGGCGGGGGCCGCGGGGCCGCCGGTCGTCTTGCTTCACGGCGGCGGCGTCGACGACGCGACCCTCTCGTGGCGACACGCCATCGACGAACTCGCCGAGACCCACCGGGTCTACGCCCCCGACTGGCCCGGCTACGGCGACAGCGTCGGCGACGTGACCCACTCCACGGAGAGCTACGTCTCCCTTCTCGAGGGCTTTCTCGAGTCGATCGACGTCGACGACGCGATCCTCGTCGGGCTCTCGATGGGTGGGGCGGCGGCACTCGGGTACGCCTTAGAGAACACAGACCGGGTGAACCGGCTGGCACTCGTCGGGAGCTACGGGCTCGGCGAGGAGATCCCGGTCGGGGCGCTCTGGAAGACCACCGCACACCTTCCCGGCGCCAACACCCTCGGGTGGAACGCCTTGGGGACCTCGAGGACGGCCACCCGTGTCGGTCTCGGGAACGTCGTTTCGGATCCCGCCGGACTCCCCCGGGAGTTCGTCGAGGGTGTGAAAGAACGCGCGAGCGAGCCAGGTGCCGGTTCGGCGTTCGAGGCATTCCAGCGCAACGAACTCGCAGCCGACGGGACGGCACTGACGAACTACGCCAGCGACCTCCAGCGGCTTTCGGTCCCCACGCTGCTCGTCCACGGCTCGGAGGATCCACTGTTCCCCGCCCGCTGGTCGAAACGTGCAGCAGAGCGGATTCCACAGGCCGACCTCGAGGTCCTCGAGGACTGTGGACACTGGGTGCCACGGGAGCGACCGGAGACGTTCAACGGGATCTTGCGGACGTTTCTGTGACCCAGTCTCGACGGACCGTCAGTCCGTGTAAGCAGTCTTAAGGCCCCCGAGGCGGACCCTTCGCGTATGCAACCACGCGACCTGTCCACCCACGTCGCATACGAGGCGGGTCGGGGGATCGAGGAGGTCGCCCGCGAACTCGGCCGCGAGCCCGACGAGTTCGTCAAACTGGCCTCCAACGAGAACCCCCACGGCCCCTCGCCCGCGGCCACCGTCGCGGTCCGCGAGGCCGCCTCGAGTGTCAGCTCCTACCCGAAAGCCGCCCACGCCGACCTCACCGACGCCCTCGCCGAGAAGTGGGACGTCGACGGCGAGCAGGTGTGGCTCGGAAACGGCGGCGACGGCGCGATCGACTACCTCCACAGGGCGACCCTCGAGCCCGGTGACAGCGTCCTCGTCCCCTCGCCGGGCTTTGCCTACTACGGGATGAGCTCGCGCTTTCACCACGGCGAGGTCCGCGAGTACGACCTCTCGAGAGCCGAGGAGTTCGAACAAACGGCCGAGACCGTCCTCGAAGGCTACGACGGCGACCGACTCGTCTGGATCACGAGTCCGCACAACCCCTCGGGATCGACGATGGCACTCGAGGAGATCCAGCGGGTCGCCGAGGGGACCGACGAGAGGACGCTCGTGGTCGTCGACGAGGCCTACGGCGAGTTCACCGACCGCGAGAGCGCGCTCGCCCTGACCGAAGGGCGGGCGGGCTTTTCAGCCCGCGACGACGTGGCCGTCCTGCGGACGTTCTCGAAGGCCTACGGCCTCGCGGGGATCCGTCTGGGGTACGCCGTCGTCCCCGGCGAGTGGGGTGGGGCCTACACCCGCGTGAACACCCCCTTCGCAGCGAGTGAACTCGCCTGCCGGGCCGGACTCGCCGCCGTGGGAGACGACGAACACGTCTCCCGGACGGTCGAGACGGCCCGCGACGCCCGCGAGTACATGCGCGAGACCGTCGACGCCCACGTCTGGGAGAGCGAGGCCAATTTCGTCCTCGTCGACGTCGGGAACGCGAGCGTCGTCGCCGAGGGGATGCAAGAGCGGGGCGTCATCGTCAGAGACTGTACCAGTTTCGGCCTCCCGGGGTGTATCCGGATCACCTGTGGCACCGAGGCGGAGACCGAACGCGCCGTCGAGACGCTCAACGAACTGTTGGCCGAGGGGGCCGACGAAACGGACGCGGCCGAGGTGACCGAACGGTGAGAGTGGCCGTCACCGGCACGCCCGGAACGGGCAAGACGACTGTGACGGCGTGCCTCGAGACGGACCTCGAGGTGATCCACGTGAACGAGGCCATCGAACCCGAAGGACTCTACACCGACGTCGACGAGGGCCGCGAGGGGAGCAAGATCGTCGACCTCGAGGCCCTCGAGTCCTGGCTCGCCGATCGCGAGGAGTGTGTGATCGAATCCCACCTCGCCCACCACGTCGAGGCCGACCGCGTCGCGGTCCTCCGATGTCACCCCGGGGAACTCGAGGAACGGTTACTCGAGCGCGGCGAGAGCGAGGCGAAAGCGAGTGAGAACGCCGAGAGCGAGGCCGTAGACGTGATCCTCACGCAGGCGGTCGACCGTCACGGCACGGAGTCGGTGTACGAGATCGATACGACGGGCCGGACGCCCGCGGCGGTGGCCGGCGACCTCGAGGCCGTCATCCACGGCGAGCGAGAGCCGAGTGCCGGCGAGGTCGAGTACCTCTCGTATCTATGACCCTCGACAGGCTCAGACCCTACGTCTCCGGCGTGCTCGATCCGTTCGTCATGGGCTTCGATCGCGCCGGCCTGACGCCGAACGGCGTGAGCGTGCTGGCGTTCGGGATGGCGGTTGCCGCGGCCGTCGCCTTCTACCTGGGTGGCGTCGAGGACCGGATCTGGTACGTCGTCGCCTCCGTGCTCGTGTTTCTGAACGGCTGGCTCGACGTCGTCGACGGTGCCCTCGCCCGCGAACAGGGTGTCGCCTCCCCCGGCGGGGACTTGCTCGATCACGTCCTCGATCGGTACGCCGACATCGTCGTCGTCGTCGGCCTGGCGGCGGGCCTTGGGGACTTCCTGCTCGGGATCGCAGCGGTTACGGGCGTCCTGATGACGTCCTATCTCGGCACCCAGGCCCAAGCGGTCGGCCTCGATCGGGTCTACGGTGGCCTCGTCGGGCGCGCTGACAGGCTCGCGATCATCGGCGTCGTCGCCGCAGTCGCCTATCCGATCTCCGGGGAGGTCGCCGGCTACGACATCGTCGGCTGGTTGCTCGTCTTCCTCGCGGTCGTCGGCCACCTGACCGCACTCCAGCGGTTTTACCACGCCTGGGTCGCCCTCGAGTAGTTCAGCGGCCGGTCGAAAACGTACCCGCACCTCACACCGGTCACGTGGGGTTGTGTAACTGTTACGAAATTCAGTAAGATGTAGTAGTAGTTAGTACTGATTCACCGACCACTTTCAGTATGGTTGGCGACTATTTTTCTTCGTGGTGGTTGTAGTATGGTCTGTCACGATGACCGCGACCATCGGCCTACAT
>LKNC01000056.1 GCA_001564255.1 Natrialbaceae archaeon Tc-Br11_E2g1 | reverse complement strand
GACGTCGAAGCCCAGAAACGACGGCGTGCGCTCCCAGTCGTACTCGATTGTGTGATGGTGCATGGCCTCGCCGAAGAAGACGACGTCTTCTACGTCGTCGACGGCGCTGCGGACTGTGTCGCGCTCGAGGTTCTCCCGGACGTGGCGGACGGCATGCTGGTACGGCTCCGGTACGTCGTCGGGATCGTCGTAGACGCGGTTTCGATCGCCGAAGCGAATCAGTCCCGACTCCTGGAGCTGGAAGCGGAAGTTGGCCCCGTCGACTTTCTCGAGGAGCCACAGGTGGCCTGATTCGAAGAGTCGGTCAGGTGCGTTCTCGACGCGCGGGAGTGATGGGTATGCTTTCATTCGTGGTGAGTATCGCCTCGAGCGGCGAAGAGACCCGGTCTCGAGTTGCGTACGACGTTCTCCTCCAAAAGCATCAAAGCAGTGCTATCACCACCGGAGTTCGAGGTCCTCGAGCGTCCAGTCCTCGGGCAGGTGTTCGTCGTATCCGATTTCGGTGATCGCCTCCCGGAGCTGATTCTCGGTTGACTCCTCGAGTGAGAGGGTGAAGTCCCGGTCGAATTCGGCGTCAACGTCCCAGCCACGCGGGAACACGCTCCAGTCGGGTATTCCCTCGAGATGTGCGAGTCGATCGAGCACGAATCCGACGTCGTCGGCGCGCCGGATGACTTCGGCGTAAAGCGGCGCTGCAGCTTCCTGGTCGGCGTGGAGTGCCCTGAACGTGGCCGCCCCTGCCCAGATGTCGTCGTCCTCGACGGCCTCGAGGATGGTCTCCTCCAGCGAGTACTCGGGATGACCGATCGCCCAGCCGACGTGCTGGGACTCTTCCCAAGCGCCTTCGAACGAGCCATCGTCGAACGTCGGGATCGATCCGAGGTAGGTCAGGGCTTCGACGGGAATCGCGTCGACGCCCTCGGTGAGACGAGCGCGGATCACGCCCCGGGCGACGACGTTGGCGACGACCGCGGTCACGTTCGAGAGTTCTCCGTCCTCGCGGTGGTCGTACGCTCCGGCGACGTCGAGGAGGAACGGCCAGCCGTCTTCCCGAGTGATGGCGTCGATGGACTCGACAACTGGTTGGTAGTACGTCCAGAAGACGGCGCGGTAGGACTCTCCGCCGTCGTTGCGTTCCAGCGCGGCCTCGAGTTCGCGCTCGTACCGAGCCAGGGCCGTGACGGCGGCGCCCGGGTCGGGTACTCGTGGGCGCTCGAGTAACTCCTCGAACTCGTCGTCGACGACGCGTGCGGCCATCCGCTCGCGTTCTCGGCGGCGCTTTCGGCCGCGGTCTTCGAACCAGTCGCTACCGATCGACCCCTCGTCGTTGGCGTCCTCGCCGGGACAGTCGTGCAGCCGACGCGACGAGAGCGTCTCGAAGCGTTTCCCGCAGTCATCACACTCGTAGGCCATACGGCTACTGGGATCGGCGGGAAAATCAAGGTAGGGGAGGTGATGGTGCGGACGACGACGTGCCCATCCCCCACACTCGAATCCGAGAAACCGTTTGGTGGCGTCGCGAACACACGCCGGTATGGAACGAAAGTCAGTCTCATCGTCGTTACTCGAGAGCGTGAGACTGGACCCGGCGGCGGGCGTCGCCGAGGCCACAGGGCGGGTCGGTCTCGCCGACGTACCGATCGGGCCCCGCCCTCGGGTGGGGACCGCTGCCTCGTCCCCGATCACTCGAGGTAGCCCAGATCCGCCAGTCGCCGTTCGACGGTTTCGTCGGCGGTCTCGACCGACTCCTCGGCCGCAAGTCGCGGGTACTCCCGCCGTCCAGCGCCCTCGACACAGTCGAGCACCGAGCCGTCCATCCGCTCGTCGGCGGGGACGTCGAGGGTCGCCAGCACCGTGGGGGCGACGTCGAAGAGGTGGGCGTCCTCGAGGTCGCCCTCGGGGTCGACGCCCTCGCCGGCGGCGGCGACGACCCCCTCGAGTTTGTGGTTCCAGGGCTCGCTGGGCGGGCCGAACTGCTCGCCGCGCAGCGAGGCCGAGAGGAAGTGCTCGAAGTCGGCGGGGACGGTGACGACGTCGACGGCGCGGTCGCTCTCGGGGCCGTGGAAGTACGCCTCGCGGGGGGCGACGTCGGCGAAGACGGGTTCGCCGTCGGGGGTAGTGACGTCGCGGAGGGCGTCGATCAGGGCCGCCCGGACGGACTCGTATTCCGAGGGTGGGACGACCCCTTCGGGGTCCCTGCCCTCGAGGTTGATCCGGACGCCGAGTTCGATCCGCGAGCGGACGGAGGCCACGGAGTCGGGGAAGTCGACCCGGGTGGCACCGGCCTGGACGACGTCCGCGGGGACCACGTCCGCGACGAACTCGGCGAGGCCGACCCGTTCGAGGGCGGCCCCGACGCGCTGGCTCGTCAGGCCGACGGCCGCAGCGACGGCCATCGCCCGCTCGAGTGTGCCCGGGTCCGATCGGGTCGGTTCCTCGCCCTCCTTGAGGGTCCCGTCGCGGATCGTCGCCCAGGTGGGCATTCCCTCCCCGCCGCGGGCGGTTTCGACGTAGCCCGCGTCGTGGAGAAAGTCGTTGATCCGGAACTCATAGCCCGCGTAGGGGCCCATGCCGTGGTCACTGGCGACGACGACGGTGTCGGGACCGCAGGCCTCGAGGGTGGCCTCGAGCTGTCGGTCGACCTCGCGGTAGATCGTCCGGATCGCCGCCTCGTCATCGGGTCGGCGATGGAAGATCGAGTCGGTCGCCTGGAACTGCAGGAAACCGAAGTCGGGTTCGAACCGGTCGGCGAGATACCGGAAGGCCGCCCCGCGGGTTCGCACGCAGTCACGGTAGGTGTCGGCGAGCTTCCCGTTCTCGGGGTAGACGCGGTACTCCCCGATTTCCTCCCGGACGTCCGCGAGGAGTCCGTCGGGGTGACAGTCGGGGTCCTCCGGGGCGGTGTAGCCGGGGAGCAACGCGCCGTCGAACGCCCGTGGCGGGTGGGTGACGGGCACGTTGACCACGACACTCGAGAGCCCCTGTTCGGAGAGCAGTTCCCAGATCGCCCGTTCGCGGACGTCCGTGGCGTTTACGACGTCCCAGTCGTAGCCCTCGAAGGTGAGGAAGCTAAAGACGCCGTGTTTTCCGGGGTTCATCCCCGTGTACATCGAGGGCCAGGCGCTCGCCGTCCAGGGTGGGATCTGTGACTCGAGGGGGCCACTCGTTCCGTCTTCGACTATCCCGGCGAGCGTCGGCAACTCGTCGTCGTCGAACAGCGGATCGAGGACCTGCTCACAGGCGGCGTCGATACCGACGAGAAGCGTCCGGAGCTCCGTACGTTCGTCCATCGACGGAGGCTCCACTGCCCCGTTCTTCGTTAAGGACGGTGTTACCGTCCGGAACGGAGCTACTTCACCGAGTTGTACAGGTGGGCAATCGTCTTCATCCCCCACGAGCCGTACTCGAGACCGTAGTAGGCCTCGAGTTCCGGGTTGAACTTCGACTTATAGCGGTTGATCCGGGGATTGTCCGCCCCCACGAGATCGTATCTCGAGAGGCCACGGTCGACGCCGTCGGCGATGACCGCCCAGTCGAGGAGGTCGTTCGTGGGTACGTCGACGTCGGCGTCGGTGCGAACCCCGCCCATCCATCGGGAGACGGTGTCGCCGCACTCGAGCGCTAGGATTCCGCCGACGAACTCACCGTCGACGCGGCAGGTGTACGGGCGCAGTCGTCCCTCTTCGGCCGCCTCGTGGAGGTCGAGGACGAACTCGTCGGTCGGGTCGAACCGGAGACCCTGAGACTCATACCGGTGGCGGACCTGCTGTGTGACCTGTCGAACCGCGTCCGGTCCACCGACGTCGATCTCGTAGGCCCCCTCGGGTGCGTTCGTCACGTTCCGTCTGGCGTCGCTGCTGAACGAGGTGAGCAGAGCGTCTTTCCCCGGCGAGAGGCCAACGACGTAGGTGTACTCCGGGGTCGCCTCGTAGCCGTTCCACGCGAAGGGTCTCGCGTCCACGACACGGGGTCCCGTGCGGAGGTGGGCGTACCGCGGGGCCAGTTCCGTCTCGGTCCACTCGAGACACGCCTCGACGAACCGTTCCCGGCGGCGTTCGCGTTTTCGTTGTTTCAGTTTCCCGAGATTGAGGAAAGCCGGGCCCAGGTACGGCACCCGGAGGTGCGGTGGCGGTGAGAACACCGTCGTCACGAACCGTTTCTCGAGTTCGAACACGGGGAACAGTCCGACCGGCTCCTGTCCTTTGAAGCCGACCAGTGGGTAGAGGGTGGCGTCGGCGTGGTCGGCCAGTACCTCGAGGACCGCGAGTTCGTGGAAGACGGTTCCGTGTGGCGACCGCTCGACGTACTCGTTCCACCGGGTTCGGTCCGCGTCGGTCGCGAGGCGGACGTCGACGCTCATGGTCCCCACTCGAGGGGGCGACGGTCGGTTCTCGTTGGGCGTTCCATACAGCCGCGCTCGCTCGAGAGCGGCTTTGTAATCGGCCGGTTTCTACCGGCGTCTGGGCCCCCGGAGACCCCGTATCCGGGTAACGTGTCGTTTCCGCCCTCGAGTGACGCCGACCGTCTCCCCGTCGGTGGGCGGGTGTCGACCCCCACACGTGCCGCCTGGCAGACACAAACAAAACTGTGACAGTAACCGTGTCCGGAGAGTGTGAAACCCGTTGGTGTAAGCGGATCGTGAAGCTGTCTACGTTCACGATAGAACGCTGTACTTTCCGAAAAATATCAGCAACAAAACCATTACAATGACCCCTCGAGGACTCCCGCGAAGACATGGCCACGAGCGTCGGACGGGGAGAGATCGAACGGATCCAGAGACGGGAGCGGACGTCGCCGGTGAGTCGGTCATGACCCCCACGGTGTGTGTGATGGTCCTCGACGGCGACCACGACAACGCCTTGCAGGTCGCGACGGAACTCTCCCGGGACCTCGAGGCGACGATCGTCGGCGTCGGCACGAGCGACCGAAGTCGGCTCCCCCGCTCGAGACACTGTGACGTCGGCGTGACGACCGTCCCCGCGGCCCACGACGCCTATCCCCGGCACCTCCTCGACGCGATCGAAACCTACCGGCCGGACGTCGTCGTCCCGGTCGGCTACCGGTCGGTAGCTGCGCTCGATTCGATCGACGACCGGCTGCCGGCGGACGTCCAGACGTGTCTGCCCCCCTCGAGGGCGCTCTCGAGTGCCGTCGACAAACGCGAGACGCTGTCGGTCGCCGACGACCTCGATATCGCCACGCCTGTGGAGTACACCGAGGTCGTCGACGACCTCGAGAGCCGGGGCCGACCCGGGGGGCTCGACCGGTTGCCGTTCCCGCTGTTCCTGAAAGCGCGCTACGAGTGTGGCGGCGGCGTCACCGCCCGGGTCGAGGAGGTGTCGACGTTTTGGGAGACCTACGACGACCTGGCGAGTCGGGCCGAAGACGACGAGGTGCTGGTCCAAGAGTGTGTACCCGGCGACCGGACCTACGCCTGTGGGCTCCTCTTTACCGACGGCTCACCGACGATGAGTTACACCCACGAGGAGTGTCGATCCGTGCCCCGCCAGGGCGGCAGCGGAACCCGCGTTCGCCTCATCGAGGACCGCGACCTCGAGGCGGCGAGTGTCTCGTTGCTCTCTGCGCTCGGGTGGAACGGCCCTGCTCTCGTCGAGTACGTCAGACGGCCGGACGGGTGCTACGTGTTGATGGAAGTGAACCCGAAGCTGTGGGCCTCCTACGCCCTCGCCAGCCGGGCTGGATACCGGTTCGTCTCGACGATGGTCGCCGAGACGCTCGACCTCCCCTGGCGGCCCGGCCGTCGGCCGGCCGACAGCTACGAACTCGTTTTCCCCCTGCGAGAGCTCCACTACGCCGTGACGACTCCCGGCGAGTCACTGGTTCGATCGCTCGCGGCGATCTGCGTTCCGCCGGCCAGGATCGACGTGAACGTCCGGGACCTCCGCGCCTGGCTCACCCCGCCTGCGGACCCCGACCCGTCGACGGCGGCCCTCGATACGACGCCGACCCGCCTCGAGACCGGGACGGATCCTCGAGCTTCTGCCGACCGTGGTGGTGATAGCGGATGAGCGAGACCCCCCTGGAAACGGGCGGGCCCGACGGGGCGTCGATCGGCGGAGACGACGGTGGTCGGAGCCGTGACCTCGAGGCGATCGGCGACACGACGGTCGGCGAGGATCGCTTGCGGGAGGTCCTCCGCGAGACGCTTTCCTGGAGCCGAGAGCGGGAGTACGCCGGCCCCGACTACGCCGACGGGATGAGCAGCCGACTCCTCCGGGCGGTTCCGGTCGAGAACCGCTGGCTCAACCTCGCCGTCCAGGAGACCGTCAAACGTGCGCCGGTGAACGTTCGACCGCTCTTTCTCGTCGAGACCCGGCGCAACTACATGGGGGCGGGGCTTTTCGCGATGGCGAACCTGGTCGCCGACCGCCTCGAGGTCGGGACGACGGACCCGACGGTCGACTTCGAACGCGAGACGCGAGCGCTCCTCGAGTGGCTGGTCGAGAACCGCTGTCGGGGCTACAGCGGCTTCTGTGGTGGCCACCGTCACGAGATCCAGACCTTCGAGTTCAAGAGCACGCCCGAGGAGCCGTCCGTGGTGTCGACGGCCTACCCCGTCCGGGCCCTTCTGGCCGGCCGGACCCTCGAGCCGTCTTACGGTGACGTCGCTCTCTCCGCCGTCGACTTCCTCCTCGAGGACCTCGCCTACCGGGAGACCGACGCCGGTGCCGTCATCGATTACTACCCCGGGGAAACCGACGACTACGACACGATAAACGCCGTCGCACTCGGGGCACGGCTCTTGCTCGACTGCTATGCACACTCCAGTGACGACGCGTGTCTCGAGCGGGCGCGCGCGCTGCTCGCACACGTCGCCACCCTCCAGCGTGACTGCGGTGGCTGGTACTACCGTGAGCCCGCCGACGCCTCCCACCTCTCGATGGACAGTTTCCACAACGGCTTCATCCTCGAGGCGTTCGGGCGCTACGCGGACCTGGCGGACGACCGCTTCGCGGACGTGCTCGCCGACGGGCTCTCGTTTTACGCGACGCTCTTTTCGCCCGCCGGGGCGCCGCGATGGGACGAGTCCAGTCGCTACCCGCGGGACGTCCACGCCTGTGCACAGGGAATCCTCGTGTTCACCTACGAGGGGCGACTCCGGGCCGCCCGGAAGATCATCGAGTGGACTCTGGCGGAACTCTACGACGACGGGCGGTTTTACGTCCGGAAACACCGGTACTACCGAAAGCGGATCACCCTGATGCGGTGGTGTCAGGCGTGGATGGCCTACGCCATCGCAGAACACCTCCGGGTGACCGCGGAGTTTCGCCAGAGCGGGCGGTTCTCGACGGCAGTCGAGTAGTCGGGGACAGTGACGTGAACGCTACTGAAGTGGCGTCCGACGCCTACGTGTCGGCAAACGAGAGTCCACCGACGGGCCAACGGCTTCAGCAGGTGGTAGCCGACGGTACGGGATAGTTAACAAAGCCCCGTTCGCTCGAGTCCCCACAGCGTAGATGAGAGAGCTCCTGTACCAGCTGGTCGATAGCAGGCGAACGAAACGGTTCGTCACGCATGCGCCGGCCGACCTCTTCGTCGTCGCCGGGTTCGTCGCCCTCGTGGTCACGGTCGTCGACGTCGCGTCGGTCTCCTCTCCGGTGGTTCTGACCGCCCTCGGACTCCCCCTCCTGTTTCTCGTGCCCGGCTACGTGGTGGTCGCGACGATATTTCCCCGGTCGTCACCGACCCGACCGGGCGAGGGTGAGCCGATCCTCATCCAGACGCGGTCGGTAAGCGACCGCGAGCGCCTGGCACTCGCGTTCGGGCTGAGCGTCGCCGTCGTGCCGCTTTTCGGCCTGCTGCTCTCTGTCACCTCCTGGGGGGTTACCGGGACCGCCGTCGTCCGGGCGATCGCCGGTTTCGCCCTCCTCGGGACGGTGCTCGCGGCGGTTCGCAGACGTCGGGTTCCGTCGGCCGACCGATACCGGTTTCGACCCGTCGATCTCCTCGGGTCGGCCCGCTCGGCGGTGTTCTCCGGTTCCGCGGTCCACACCCTCGCGAACCTCTTCGTCGTCGCGAGCGTCCTCCTCGCCCTCTCGTCGGTCGGTTACGCACTCGCCGCGCCACAGGACGGCGAGGCCCACTCGGAGCTCTCCGTGCTCACCGAGGACGAAGACGGCGAACTCGTGGCCGCGGGGTATCCAGAGGAGATGACGGCAGGTGAGCCAGCGCAACTGACCGTCGGCGTCGACAACCACGAGGGCGAACGGACCGAGTACGAACTCCTCGTCGTCGTCGAGCGGGTCGACACGACCGACGACGAGGCGACCGTCTTCGAACGCGAAGAACTCGAGACCCTCGAGGTGACCCTCGAAGACGGCGACGCCCTCACCCACGACCACGAGGTGACGCCGACGATGACCGGCGACGACCTCCGGGTGAGTTACCTGCTGTACGAAGGGGAACTCCCGGACGATCCCACCGCGGCGGAGGCCACCGAACACGTCTACTTCTGGACCGACGTGGAAGCCTAACAGCGCCCACTCCGGCGGTACAGCAGCCATAACAACGTAGGGACACCGAAAACGGCGGACCAATCACATGGCGAAACGATTCCCGAGCGAGAGCCGGCTGGGTACGAAAGTCACACTCGGGGGTGGGTTCCTCGCGCTGGCTCTCGCGACCCTCTATGCACACGCCTCGCCTGCGAGCGGGTACGAACTGTCCGTCTATTCGGGGACGCCGGTGGCGGTCTGGCTCGGGCTCTCTGCTGGATTCGTCGTCTCGCTCGTCGTCGCCTTCCTCACCCCGGGTGACAGTCGTGGCGTACGGGCCCTCGCACTCGGACTCGGCGGACTCGTCGTGGCCGTGTTCGTCGCCTTGCCGATCGTCCGGGGCTATCACTACTACGGCACCCACGACGCTCTCACCCACCTCGGGTGGACTCGAGCCGTCAGCGAGGGAACGATGTCCCCGTTCGAGTTGGCCTACCCCGGTCTCCACACGACGGCGGTCGTCATCAACGCGGTCACCGGCGTCCCACTCCAGCAGTCGATCCTCCTCGTCGTCCTCCTCGCGACGCTCGTGTTCGTCGTCTTCGTCCCCCTCTGTGTCGGCGTCGTGGTCGACGACCCCTTCGCCGTGACGATCGCGACCTTCGGGGCCGTCCTCCTGTTGCCGATCACGACGCTCGCGACTCACCTCTCGGCCCACCCGATGAGCCAGGCGGTGTTTTTCTCCGCACTGTTCGTCTACCTCCTGACGGCGTACGTCCTCTCGGGGCGCGATGAGGCGACGTTCACGGCGGTCGGGGCGGCGCTCGCTGTCGCCTCGATCGGGGCCGTCGTCTACCACCCACAGCTCGCCGCCCACCTGATCGTCGCACTCCTCGCGATCTGTCTCCTCCAGTACGCCCGCAGACGGGGTGGCACAACCGCCTCGAGTGAGCACCGACCGCTGTACGGACAGACCCTGTTTTTACTGGCTGCGTTCGTCGTCTGGACCGAAGACCGCGGGTTCTACGCCGGCTCACTCGAGTACTTCCTCGGAGCCGCCCTCGAGTACGTCCTCGGGGAGGGGGACGCCGGCGCCGAGGTCGCCGCCGGAGCCGGATCGCTGTCGGCGGTCGGCGGTGGGATCGGTGAGATATTCCTCAAGCTGTTTTTCCCACACCTCGTCTTCGTCGTGCTCACCGTGGCGTTGATCCTCGGGGTCCTCTCGAAGGTGGTGTCGACGGACCGTGAGAACGTCCGGGCGGTCACGACGTACTTCACCGCCGGGCTGGCCGCCCTGGGGGCGCTGTTCGGGATCTACTTCGTCGGCGCGGAGGCCGGGATGCACTTTCGCGTGTTCGGCCTGATGATGGTTCTCACCGTCGTCCTCGGCTCGATCGCGTTCTATCTCGTCACTGCGGGCATCCAGGGGCGACTGCGTCGACCGGCACGTGCCACGCTCGCGGTCTGTTTCGGCGCGCTGGTCGTCCTCTCCGTGCTCGCCGTCTTCCCCTCGCCGTACGTCTACCACGCCTCCCCACACGTCACCGAAGCCCAGACCAGCGGCTACGAGAGCGCCTTCGAAACCTACGACGAGGACCTCGAGTTGATGGGACTGCGAAACGGGCCCAACCGCTACCACGACGCAGTCAACGCGAACGAAGACCGGATGCGCCTCTTCACCGGCGTCCCCGAGGACGCCCTCGAGGACCCACTGGCCCCCCAGTACGAGGACGACCGGTACCTCGTGTTGACCGTCGCCGATCACGAACGGGAGGTCCACGCCTATCACGAACTCCGATACTCCCGGGCACAACTCGAGGGCGTCGCTGACCAGCCGGGGGTCGACCGCGTCCACTCCAACGACGGGTTCGATCTCTACCTGATCAGGGGCACCGCCGGCGCGGACGCGTAGCGTTCACCGCCACTCGATCCGGAACACCTCGGCCTCGAGGTCCGTCGACGCTTCGGTGTGAAACGAAAAGCGTCGCTCGAGGGGAAACGTCGTCCGGAAGGCGTGGGTGACGGCCCCGCCGTGGTCGGCCGCGAACGCCTCGACGAACTCCTGGCTGCCCTCGTTGTGGATCGTATAGGAGACCGAGGCGAGTTCGCTCGCGGCCTCGAGGAACTGACGGTCGGCGTGGCGTCGCTGTGCGCCGAAAGGCGGGTTCGAGACGACGGTGGCCCCGGAGACGGCCAGTGGTGGGCGGGTCGCGTCCCCCCGGACCCACTCGACATCGCGTGAGCCGCCGACACGGCGTTCGTTCTCACAGGCGAGTGCCAGCGCGTCGGGGTCGACGTCGATCCCGACGACGCGGGCCGGATCGGCGTGGGTCGCCCCGATCGCGAGCATCCCGGTTCCGGTCCCGAGGTCGACGACCGTCCGGCCGGCGAGATCGTCCCGTGTCGAGGCGAAATGAAGCAGGTGGGCGGCGACTTCCGCCGGCGTCAGGTACTGTTCTAGGGACACCGAGGGCTCTTCGAAGTCGGCGACGGACTCGAGGCGGCGGGCCAGGTCGCGACGGGAGACCATCCCCGGTCGTCGGGCCTCGAGGCTAATGGCTGTGTCGGGTTCGAACGGGACGCGCACATCGAACAGAATTAAGACCGTTCGTCGTCAGGTTGACGTATGGAGGAGTGTCCTCGTTGTGGGACCACCCTCGAACGGCTCTCACTCGGGGACGCCACCACGGTCGCGTGTAACCGGTGTGGCTTCGCGGACGTCCCGGTCGAGTTCGAAAGCGAGGGTGAGGACCTCGAGTCCTGGACGGAGGCCTTCGAGCGGTTCCACGAACGGGTCGTCGACCCCGAACGCCGGGACGACGGGGGGTCGTAGGACGCTCGCCGGCACGGGTGGCGAGAACCGTCACACGGTCGTCTCCGGGGGTCAGTAGTGCCAGGGGAACTCCGAAAAGTCCGGATCGCGTCCCTCGACGAAGGCGTCTCTGCCCTCCTTTGCCTCGTCGGTCATGTAGCCGAGTCGCGTGGCCTCACCCGCAAAGACCTGCTGGCCGACGAGGCCGTCGTCCGCCATGTTGAACCCGTATTTGAGCATTCGCATGGCGTTCGGACTCTTCGCGTTGATCTCCTCGCCCCACTCTATGGCCCGTTCCTCTAACTCCTCGTGGGGGACGGCCTCGTTTACCATCCCCATCTCCTCGGCTTCTTCCGCGGAGTAGGTTTTCCCGAGGAAGAACACCTCACGGGCGTTCTTCTGGCCGACCTGGCGAGCGAGGTACGCGGAGCCGAAGCCGGCGTCGTAGCTGCCGACGTCGGGGTCGGTCTGGAGGAACTTCGCGTGTTCCTCGCTCGCGAGGGTCAGATCACAGACGACGTGCAGGGAGTGGCCGCCGCCGACGGCCCACCCCGGGACGACACAGACGACGACCTTCGGGATGTGTCGGATCAACCGCTGGACCTCCAGGATGTGCAACCGTCCCTGTTCCGACGCGCGCTCTTCGTCGCCCTCGTACTCGTAGCCCGCGTCGCCACGGATCGTCTGGTCGCCACCCGAACAGAAAGCCCAGCCGCCGTCTTTCGGGGACGGACCGTTGCCCGTAAGCAGGACACAGCCGACGTCGGTCTGGCGTTTGGCGTGATCCAGGGCGTCGTACAGTTCGTCGACGGTTCCCGGCCGGAAGGCGTTGCGAACGTCGGGGCGGTCGAAGGCGATCCGGACGGTGCCCGAATCGACCGCACGGTGGTACGTGATGTCACGGAAATCGAGTTCGTCGATCGGCTCCCACCGTTCGGGATCGAAGAGTTCCGAAACCATTGTCGGAGGGTCGGCCCGGCGGCGTGAAATAGGTTCCCGTCGACCCCGCCGTTTTTGCTCGGTCCGTCCGTACCAACGGGCGTCGATGGGGGAGACCTACTACGACGTCCTCGAGGTCGACGAGGGCGCTACCGAGGCCGAAATCCGTGAGGCCTACCGCGATCGCGTCCTCGAGACCCACCCCGACCAGAACGACGCAGCCGACGCCACTGTGGCCTTCGAGCGGGTCAAACGGGCCCAGGAGGTCCTCACCGACGGGGACGAACGGGCCCGCTACGACCGGCTCGGCCACGAGGCCTACCTCGAACTCGAGGCCGGCGTGACGGGGGCCTCGAGGACACCCGCGGACGCCGCGAGTTCCGACCGTGGGGGAGAAGGCGGGTCCGGGACCGCCGGCGGGGCTTCGACCCGTGGCGACCGCTCGAGGGGGGCGGCCGGCGCGAAGACGGGTGCGACCGACGGGTGGTGGCGGGGCGGGGCCGAACGGTCGGGACCG
>LKNC01000055.1 GCA_001564255.1 Natrialbaceae archaeon Tc-Br11_E2g1 | reverse complement strand
CGAGACGAGTGGGGCGAGTGGTTCACCGAGTACGGACTCGAGGCCATCCGACGGCTTCCCGAGCCGTTCGAGCCACTCCGGACGGAGTTGCAAATGTTCATCAGGGGTGCCGTACCCGGGCACAACCCGCCAGCACACCTCTACCAGTGGGATTTCCGACCTGGAAACACACTGGTCGACGGTAGGGGGATCACCGCGATCGTCGACTGGGAAGCACCCCTAGCTGCACCCGCATCACTGGCGGTCGTAAACGCCGAATACCTCATCGCCGACTGGTACGGTGTTACCCCGGAAACGCTTCGAGCAGCGTTCAGGGATGGGTACTCGAGTGTTCGCCCGTACCCGGAGATCCGCCCGGAACACCGGGTGGCTGCGATCGCCGACAGTGCTGTTGATTCGAGCGGTGTCGTGACGAATCCACAGTACCCCGAACTCGAACCCACAGAGTCGATCGCGTTTCACCGACGGCAGTTACAAACGGTTGCGACACGACTCGAGGAACGGTAGGACTACTACCGGTAGTGAAGACGAACGCTCAGTCGGCCGATTCCGGTGCCCCGGCGACTTGCTCGTAGGCCTGGCGATCGACCGATTCGATGCCGAACGAGAACAAAACACCAGCGTACAGCACGATACCGACCACGGCACCGAGAGTGACCGCCGGGAGCGGCGGCAACAGCGCACCGACGACGAGCATTCCTGCTGCCGCAATCGCGCCCGCAAAGAGGGGTTTGACAAACGATCGCGAGTACGGATGGAGACGCTCGAAGTACCACACTTCGGCGACTTTCGTCAGGTTGCGGACGGCGAGCACACCGGCCGAGGCCACTGCTGCGCCGACGAAGCCGTACTGCTGGATCAGTACGATGTTGAGGACGACGTTAGCGATCCCGAACACCCACTCGTTGGCCATCACGACGTACTGGTGATCCGTCATCATCAGCAGCGAGTCGCTCGGACCAGTGGCACAGTTGAACAGTTGACTTACGACGAAGAGCGTCAGTACGAGTGTTCCAGCGGTGAACTCGGAACCGAATAGCATCAAGATTTCCGTCCGGAAGACGACTACGAGGATGCCGACCAGGAGACTGATGGTGAAGATCCAGCGCGTCGTCGCGCCGTAGACCGCCGCCAGGTCTGCCCGTTCGTCGTTTTCGTACAGCCGTGCGGCGATCGGCGGAAACAGCTGGTTGAACGCCAACAGCGGAACGTACAGCAGACTCGAGACGAGCACCGACACGTTGTAGATACCGACCGCAGTCGACGAGAGAAAGACGCCGACGATCAACACGTCGATTCGTCCTTGCATGACCGTCCCCGCCTCTTTGGCCGTCAGTGGGAGAGAGTAGTTGTAGTACTCTTTGACGGTCCCGCGTGTCGCATGTGGACCACGCAGGGTCGGACGGATCTCGAGTCGGCCGACGAAGAGGGCGACCGCAACCAAAAGTGTCACCGCGCTCGCAACGACCATCGCCACGACGACGCCGTACACCGAGGCCCCAGCGAGCAGTGCACCCCCGACGCCGAGGACGCGAAGACCGGGTTTGAGTATCCGGTCGGTGAGTACCTCGTACTCGATCAGTTCGACCGCTCGGAACGTCGCGTAGAGCAGGTTCGCGAGCGTATCCAGAAACAAGATCGCGGCGAACAGCCGCAATACGGCGACAGCACCCGCTTCGTCGAGGGTAAGTGTCGCGATCGTCGGGGCGAACACGAACAGGGCTACCGAGACGACGAGCGCGCCGAGAAACGAGGTGAGCCACGCAAGGCCGAGGAGAAACCGGCGTTTCAGGGGGTGATCCTCGTACTGTGGAAGATACTTGAGAATGGACGTATCGGAGCCGAGGTTCGTCAGAAGCAGGGCAGTGAACGCGAGCGTCTTTCCGTACGCGAACAGCCCGTAGAGGCCAGCTCCGAGAAAGCGGGAGACGAGCAGGTGGAGGACGAACTCGCCAGCGTCGGAAACGACTTTCCCGACAGTGTAGAGGGAAGCCCCACGTGCAATCGAGACGAGCGCCTGGATCCGGGACTCGCCATCCGCATCGGTCATTGCGGAGGTCTTCGGGCGAACGCACATCCGTGTTGTTGTCCGAGAGCGCGTTGTCCCGGTCGGCTATCGGGTCACCAGTGTTCGGGCGACGACCGACACTTTGCCGGAATAAGACCGGTTAAACCCTGAGAATCGTGAGTATGACCGTGACCAGCACACGAGAGTCGATCCAGATCTCGCTCGTCCAACTGGACAACTACGGGCCGTGGACGGTGACGCCATCGCCTCGCCGCGAGACGGATCTGCAGGCGCTGCAGGCACGGCTGTACGCTACCCTCGCCGATTTCGTCGGTACTCACGACGGCTACGCGTTCTTCGACCGGTTCGACAACATGATCGCCGTCACCGACGGGATGACCGTAGCGGACCACGAGCGGTTCCAAGAGCAGGTCAGAAACCAGTACCCGGTGACGGTGAGCATCGGGATCGGCGTCGGCGAGACGCCGGCCAACGCGTTGGCCGTCGCGTCACAGGGGCTCCAAGCCGAAGGCAGCGCACAGGATGCACAGAGAACGGAGCGACTGGCGACAGCAGGACCAGTCGGAGACACGCCGGGGCCGTTGACCATCGCTCACTTCGACGTCGTCGACGTCACGAGCGAGTTCACTGATCGAAAAGACGCCGGGGAGACTTGCCTCGCGATCCAGCGCGCGACCGTTTCGCTCGCATCGTACCTGCGGGAAGAACACGATGGGGTTACCCGCTTTGTCGGTGGCGATAACATCATTTCGCTCTGTCCGTCGCTCGAGGAAGAGGCGTTCGAGGCGGCCAGAGAGCGTGTGCAGGCGACGACCGGGATCGACCTGCAGGTCGGGGTCGGCGAGGGTAAAACTCCGCATGAGGCGGGGTATCGTGCGAAACTGGCGCTCGAAGAGTGTCGGGAGACAGGGCAGCGGATCGACCGGTTCGGTTCCCGGGTCACCATCGATCGATGAGTGCGAACGCGCTGTATTTTACCGGCGAACGGACCGTTGAGGCCCGTACGATCGAGATTGACGGCCCCGAATCGGACGAACTACTGATAGAGACCGAGTTCTCGGCGGTGAGCGCGGGAACTGAACTGCTCGTGTACCGTAACGAGACCCCATCCGAAATCGCGGTCGACGAGACCATCGAGAGTCTCAGCGGAGAGTTCTCGTATCCGATGCAGTACGGCTACGCTGCAGTCGGCACGGTGGTCGGTGTCGGTCACGACATCGACAGCGATTGGATCGGCACGCGCGTGTTCGGGTTCAACCCACACCAGACGCGGTTCAGTGCCCACCCGGACGACGTGGTGGAGCTACCAGCAAGTATGTCCGCCGAAAGCGCGACACTATTGCCGACCGTCGAGACAGCGACGAACCTGACGCTCGATACCGACCCGCGCCTGAACGAGCAAATCGTCCTGTTCGGTGCTGGAGCTGTTGGGTTGTGTACGACGCGGCTCCTGTCCGAGTTTCCACTTGCGGACCTCGTCGTCGTCGATCCGATCGAAACCCGTCGCACACTCGCCGCGGCGTTGGGAGCCGATACCGTCTGTCCCCCCGGGCAACTCGACGAGCACGTCACCGGAGTCGACGCCGCAGTCGAGGTGTCGGGCCAGCCCGACGTACTCGACGATGCGATCGACGTCGTTGGGTACGGCGGTCGGGTCGTTGTTGGCTCCTGGTATGGGACCAAGCGAGCCCCGATCGACCTCGGCGGGCGATTCCACCGCAACCGGATCGAACTCGTCTCTAGCCAGGTGAGTACCATCGCACCCGAACTTCAGGGCAGGTGGGACACCGACCGGCGGATGGCCACGGCCAGAGAGTGGCTCGAGCGGACCGACACGGACGCCCTCGTCAGTCATCGGGTTCCCTTCGAGGACGCAAAACGGGCCTACGAACTGCTGGACGAACGTCCGGAGTCGGCGGTGCAGGTGGTGTTGACCTACTGAATGGCCTCCAAATATCGAAATCTGCTAGTTCGCGCTGGTCTCCCCTGGCTCGGCGGTGTGCTCGCGTGGATCCTCCTCACCTCCGTCTCCCTCTGGCAGGTGCGATTGCACGGTGCGCGGATCTCGCGGCGGTTCCCGGGTTGGCTCGTCCCGAAACCGTTCCGGGTGCTTCCCCCACCCGACGACGAGTACGTTGGCGTCTGGGACGTCCCACCTGCAACCGCACGTGAGCGACTCACCGAGGACCACGACTTCAGCCAGATGATCCGGGCGTATCTCCACGCGTACGAGCGTGATGGGAAGGTGCTGTACGAAGTCGCCAGCTGCTCGTACCGACCTACTGGCGTCTTCGGGCGCTGGCAGTTACACGTCAGACTGTTCCCGACGCCCGAGGGACAGACAGAGGTCTGGTGTCACCGGGAATTGAACCCGAACGTTGCCCCGATAGCCCATCTCAGACAGGAGGGGTACGACCCCGAAGAGGGAGAACGACGGCTTCGCGAACTGCTCGACAACGTGACGTTCGACCGTGTAGACGGCGCGACCGCTTGATACTATCGGACGGACCTGTGTGATGATTCTGATGACGGCGTACACGCCGGGATTCCCTTCGCTGTTAGATAGTTGGAGTGCCCGGATGGCTCTCTCGGTTCCTCTATGCAAAGGGATTTGTCGTATGAGCCAAAGCCATGGGTAATGAGTGCCACGGACCAAACGCTTGCTCTCGGATCTTTGACACCGCTACACTGGCTCGGGATCGCGATGGCGCTCGTGAGCGCGGTCGTCCATCTCGTCCTCGGCATCGGCTTTTTGCCCCACTACATGGGCGTGCTTTTCCTGCTCGCCACGGGCGGGTTCGTCGGTGCTGTCGTGTTGGTGTTGATCGACTATCGTCGCAGACTCATCTACCTCGTCGGAATCCCGTTTACACTGGTACAGGTGGTCGCTTGGTATCAGGTCGTCCAGCCCGACAGTCCGGGGGCACTCGGGACGGCGGACGTCATCGACAAAGTCGCACAGGTGATCCTCATCGCCGTGTTGATACTGCTCTCCGTTCGCGAGTCGTGAGCCGGGAACCGATCGGTCCCCGAAAGCAACTTCGAGGGCGGGCCGTAGTCGCGATTCGACACGCACTGGCGAACCCGATAAGCCGACTCGTCTCGGTCTCCACGCTGTGTCACTGGCACCGTCTCCGTCGGCGTGCCCACCCGAAGCGGTACACTGATGCCAGCCCGCTCGCCGTGTTGCAGGTCGATCCGGGGCGAATCGAGCGGAGCCTGATCGAGACTGCGCCGGGTCGACCACAGTGGGGTCGCGTCGTCGGCGGAGACTGGGACCGTGACTGGGAACTGTTCGACGACCGGCAGGTTCCCCGCGGACTCACACAGCGGTTCGAAGAGGGGAACCCGTGGCAGGAGACGGCACTTTACGACGCGTACGTCGGCCAGTTGAAACGGTTCGGTAACGCTTGGGAGTACACCTCGATCGACGGATTCGAGCAGCGCTGCCGGGAGATAGAACGGCTGTACGAGGCGATCGAACGGGACGGCTACCGGGTGCAAGCCCAACTCCGGGAACGGGGAACAGCGATCGGGACGCGTGCAGACGAGATCAACGTCGACATCGGTCGGGACGGGACGATCTACTGGCGGACGTATGGACAACACCGACTCGCTATCGCGAAGTTGCTCGATATAGAGACGGTCCCTGTGATCGTCCAGCGTCGCCACCGGGAGTGGCAACGGGTCCGTGACCGAGTGCGAAAACAGGACTGGGTCGCCGTCGACGAGGACCATCACGGGCATCCAGATTTGTCCGATCTCCGTGAGGACGGAGCCGAGTGACGATGGAGCGACCACCAGCAGTAACGGCCGATCACCATCACTGGCTTGTTGCCGCCGGAATTATAGCGCTCCTCACGGTCGTTGGTGGGAGTGGACTCGCGTTCGTGTGGGAGAGCGGTCCGACAAACCCGTACCTACTAGGGGTGTTCGTGGGGTTCACCGCTATCGCAGCGACGACCTGGCGGGCGTTTCGACTCGCTCGGACCGAGGTCGGCCCGGAGCGAATCACGATCGCTACGTGGGTGACGGTCGCCAGAGGAGGGGCACTGGTGTTGCTTGTCGGGTTTCTGGTTGTTCCGCAACCGAGCGGCACGATCGCGTGGGCACCCGGTATCCTATTCGCGATCGCCGCCGCAGTGGATGCCGTCGACGGAGCCGTGGCTCGCTGGCTGGACTGCGAATCGAAACGGGGAGCGCGTCTCGACGTAGAATTCGACGCTCTCACGATCCTCGTGGGTGCTGTGCTCGCAGTCCGGTATGGCGTCGCCCCGACCGTGTTCGGTATCGTCGGTCTCGCCCGCTACGCCTTCGTCGCCGGGCTCAAGTACCGGCGCCTCCGCGGCTACGAGGTATACGAACTCGACCCGAGCAACCTCCGTCGGGCACTCGGTGGAGGCACGATGGTCGTTATCTGGCTCACACTAGTCCCGATCCCCAACGCGTCGCTGTCACGGGTGTTCGCTTGGCTGATACTGATACCGTTCGTGATCAACTTTCTGCGGGACTGGCTCGTCGTCTCCGGCCGGTTCGCCGGGTCGAAATAGTCACAGCGGGGGCTACTGTCACTCGCTCACGCGCGTCGCAACCGTCATGGCGACGAACGCGAGGGCGATACCTGCACCGACATCTGTCACCCAGTGAATCCCCAATGCCATTGTCGACACCACGACCGACCCCGCCAGCACCGTCGCGAGAACGAACCACCTCGGGAACTCCGCTCTCGTCGTCCACGCCAATAGTAGGACAGTCACCGACAGCGAAGTGTGCAACGAGGGAAACACGTTCGTGTTACTGTTGATGTGGACGGTAATAGCGGTGATCTCGGGGACGAAATCGAGCAGTGTTGCATCCGCGCTCGTCGACCCACCGGCCCGGTCAACGTTACGCGGCCCGTAGGCCACGACAGCGGCATACAGCGGAACAGCGACGGCGTAGTTGACTGCATACGCGACGAGCAGTCGGCGAATCGGTCGGACAGTCCTCCCGAAGAAGTAGACGACCGCTGGACTCACCAGCACCACGGCGTAGCCGACGGTATACACCGCGACAAAGTATGCGAGGAGGATTCCCGGAAACAGCCCTTGGAACCACGCGACAGTGTCGCCTTCGATCGCATACAGAACGGGGGTAGCTTCGATCCCGTAGGTCCGTGAAACGCGCTCGATCGGGACTTGGAGCCCCTTGTTGATCAGCAACACCAGCGCGAGTACGCCCAGGTACGGTGCCACGTCGCGCACACGGGTCCGGACCCACGCCGGTCGTTCTCGGGCCTCGCGGAACCGATCCGTGCCGACACAGAGCCAGGCCACCCCAAATAGCCCCGCCACCGTTGCCGCGAGTAGGAGTGTCGCGAGTGTGAGGACCTCCATCACTCGAACGTGTCTTCGGACGTGATGTTAAGTGTCCGGTATCGGTCGACTCACGTCGTAGCCGGACCGGTATTGTAATACACGGGCGACGAGTCGGTACAGAACAACATGGATGGACGGTTTTATACCGGATTTTTGAAACGCTGGACGAAATCCGTTGGCTTGCACTCGCCGCTCAAAACTGCGTACTGGGGGCTGAGAATCCCGCGGCTTCTCCATCGCCTCTCGAATCGAGACTCGATCGTCCACGACGTGAACGGAACGCCTGTCGAGTTCCCGCTGGAGACGTACTGGCAGTACCAGCGGTTCCGCTGGATGCATCCGGAAATCCAACTGTTCGAGGAACTTGCCGACGAGTTACGTTCTGGCGATGTCTTCTATGACGTCGGCGCCCACCTCGGTTGGCACGCGGTCGTCGCTGGCGGTGTCGCCGAGGACGTCGAGGTGGTTGCGTTTGAACCGCACCCGAAAACCGCCTCGAGGCTGTCCGCGGTTCTTCAGGCAACGGGTCACGACGCGACGGTCGAGCAAGTAGCGCTGTACGATCGCCCCGGAACGGTTGCGTTCACTGCCACGCCTGAAGCAGGCGCACACGTCGCGGGTGCTCGAGGTGACCGTCCCGAAGAGACGATCCCCGTCGAAACCGTCGACGGCGACAGTTTGGTCGAGAGTGGCGAACTTCCCCCGCCTGACATCCTCAAAATCGACGCCGAGGGTGTGGAAGCCGAGGTGCTTCGTGGACTCGAGCGGACCATCGAGTCCCACGAACCGAGGATGCTCTACTGTGAGATTCACGAGGAGCAACCCCCCGTAACCCAGCTCTTGGAGGAATACGGGTACGAGTGGTCCTCGTTCGAATCCGCGCGTCCCTTACTGAAGGCAGTGCCTGAATGACGAGGCCGACCCAGCCGCGTAAGGGGCCGGACGTCCTCCGGCGAGGAGTGGTCCGAACACGATTCGAACGCCCGTCGGGAGTGGCGGGGTTTTCCGGCGGGGCCAACGACCGTACGGACACTCACTCAGTCAACAGTTCGGCCAGCGCAAACCCGAGGACGATCAGGCCGATCACCACTCCCGCCCCGATGATCGCGTAAGTCGTCGGGGAGGCCCCCGTCAGCATTCCACAAACTACGTACGTGGGGTAATCGACGCCCATACGTGACAGAAGCGGCCGGGATAAGAAGTAATTACGGCTCCATCGAGGCTGGTGGCCCACTCGAGGTCCCCGACCGAACCATTGAGGACATTGCCCTCCGAACGTCAACACGATGTTGGCCACACCGACTCGAGTCGCCCTTCTCCTCTCTCTTGCCGTCTTTCTCGCCGTGGCGTGGTACGTCGACGGCCGAGGGAACTGGCGCGAGCGGGCCTCGAGTCGCCTCCTCTATGGTCTCCCGTGGGGAACTGCGGTCACCGTCGCGATCGTCGTCGGCTTCTACCTGCTTGTCCAGGGCGGACTTCGCCACTGGGAGGAGCCAGTCACGTACCCGTTTATCACGTGGTCGTACTTCTACCTCGAGGGGCTCGTGACCGCGGGGCTGGCCCACGCCGGGCCGGGGCACCTGGTGTCGAATATGACCGCGACGGTCGTCTTCGGGGCGATCGCAGAGTACGCCTGGGGGCACTATCCGGACTCGAAGCGTGTCGACGCCGTGGGCGAACGGCACCTCGAGGACGGTATCCGCCCCGACGGTGGCCGACGGTCCTTCCTGGCGAGGCCGTGGGTCCGTGCGGTCGTGGTGGTCCCGGCGGCGTTGCTCGCGACCGCGTTCCTTACGGCCGTCTTCTCGCTCGGACCCGGGCTCGGGTTTTCCGGAGCCGTCTACGCCGTCGTCGGCTTCGTGGTCGTCCTCGCTCCCGTGGCGGCGATCGTCGCCCTCGCGGTCACCTCGGGGTTGGGGCTGGTTATCGACGCGATCTCGACACCCGTCGTCCGCGAGACCGTCGGGGTCGGGCCGCCGGCGCCACCGGGCTGGGCCGGGGTGGGGTTTCACGCGCACCTGCTCGGATTTCTGATCGGCGCGAGCGTGGCCGCCGCGGTGGTCTCGAGGCGCGACCGACGCCCACAGTTCGCGACGCTTGCCTTCGGCGTGTTCGTCGTCGGGGCGGCCCAGGCGCTGTGGCTGATCGCTCTGGGGGGTGGCGACGAGTTCGTCCTCTACCGGGGCGCGGGCGTCGTGATGGTCGCCGGACTGGCGCTGGTCGTCGCGGCTGCCGTCGCGGGAAGCGAGCGGCCGATCCCGGCCCCACTCGAGCGGTTCTCGTGGGTGCCCTCGAGGCGGACGCTGTCGATCGCCTGGCTGTTCGCGGTGGCGGTGTTTGCCGTCCTCGGGATCGCGGGCGCGATCGTCGTCGGCGAGGCGGTCGGGTTCTCGATCGGGGTGGCGCTCGTCCTCGCCGCGATCCTCGCCGTGCCCTCGTTGCCGACGGTGCTCCCCGACCGATTCGTCCCGACGCCGATCTCGAGGCGACACGCCGCGGTCGCGGTCTTGGTCGTGGCCACCCTTGTTCTCGCGGTCGTGAGCGTCCCGGTGGGGTTGATCGTCGTCGGGGACGATTCGGTGCCGGGAACGGAGTCGATGACCGTCGGTGATTACTCGGTGACCTACGCCCAAAACGCCACGAGCGGACAGGAGTGGGTCATCGACGTCGGCGAGGACGAACTCGAGGACGCGAACGTAAGCGGCGTCGTCCTCGTCAACGACGACCGCGAGATGTGGACTGTCGGCGTCACCGACGACCTGCTCGCCTTCGAGGGCGAGGCGAACGTTACCGTCGGTGGGGCCGACTGGCGGGAGACCGTCCACACGGAACGGGTCGGCTGGGAGGTACTCGGCAACGAGACGGCCTACGCGGTCGACCTCGAGGCCGAGCGTGACGGGGGGCCGACGAGGGTGTACACCTCCGAGCCGGCACGCGCGAACGCGGAGGTCGCGGGACAGACCGTCGAGGTGGTCCCGACCGCCGACGGGTTCGACCTCGAGGTCACTGCGGGTGATGGGGTCGTGGGGACGGCACGGGTGCCCGAAATCGGCGAGTCGACGACCGTCGGCGACCTCTCGTTCCGCACTGTCGAGGAACGCGACGCGGTCTCCGTCGTCGCGGAAGCCGACGACGTCCGGCTCCAGATCGCCGAACAGGAGACGTATGGGTGACACCTCGGAGCGGACCTCCAGGACGCCAGCCTGGTGGTGTGTTTCGTGGCGGTCGCCCCGGAGCAGCCGCCATCGTCGTCGGCTCTTCCCATGGATGGGGCTACCCCGACCGTCATCGACGCTGTGACTCGAGGTCGAGCCACGTCTTCGCCCAGCAGGCGATCTCCTCGAAGACCGGCTCCAGGGACTCGCCTTTCTCGGTGAGGCTGTAGTAGGTCGCGATCGGGGCGTCCTCCTCGAGGCGACGGTCGACGAAGCCCATCTCGCCTAAATCCTCGAGGACCCGCGAGAGCGTCCGGGCGTTCGCCCCCGTCGATCGTTTGAGTTCGTTAAATCGCTGTTCACCCGAGAGCAGTTCGTGGAGGACGGCCAGACGCCACCGCGAGCCGATCAACTCGAGGGATTCGATGACTGGACACGCTTCCGGCCCTCCGTCCTCGACGGTCGTTCCTGACGGTTCGGATGCCATTGTCGACGCCACGTTCCGAAAGGGTATAGCGGTTCGGGATCGAACCAGGTAACACGACGTTAGCGTGGTCGGACACGACTCCGACACGTTCTCCCCACCATGACCGAGACCCCACCGACGACCGGCGTACAGATCGACGTCGACGACCACCCCGGTTCGCTCTATCGCGTCCTCTCGAGTGTCGTCGTCCCCCGGCCGATCGCCTGGGTGAGTACCCGCGACCCCGACGGCGTGGACAACCTCGCTCCCTACAGTTTTTTCACCGTCGCCTCGGTCGACCCGCCGATCGTCCTGTTCGCGCCGGTCGACGGCCCTGACGGACTGAAAGACACGCCGCGGAACGTCCGCGAGACCGGCGAGTTCGTCGTCAACCTCGTCACCGACGACCTCGTCGAACAGATGAACGAGACGAGCGCGACCCTTCCCGCCGGCGAAAGCGAGTTCGACCACGCCGGCATCGAGCGTGCCGACTCCGCCGTCGTCGAGCCCCCCCGGGTGGCGGGTGCGGACGTCGCCCTCGAGTGTACCCGCCACGACCTCGTCGACGTCGGCGGTTCGACGCTCGTCCTCGGCGAAGTGAGGTACGTCCACCTCACGGAGGACGTGACGACCGACGGGAACGTAGACGTGAGTAAAGTAGACGCCGTGGGACGGCTCGCGGGGAGTCAGTACGCACGCACTCGAGATCGGTTTTCGATAGATCGGCCGCGTTGACCCGGCGACAACTGTTAGGACGCCGGGTGCCTACAACCACCTATGACCGTCACCGTCAGCTACACCTGTCCCCACTGTGACGCCGTCGCCCGCGTCGAACGTCGCCCCGACCTGGCGGACCGTTCTGTCACGCTTTCCCCCCAGCCCGGGTGGGAGTACGCCGAGCCGGGTGCGGAAGATCTAGAGGACGCCGACGGGATCTCCTTCGTCTGTG
Organism: Natrialbaceae archaeon Tc-Br11_E2g1; assembly: GCA_001564255.1. Taxonomy (GTDB): domain Archaea; phylum Halobacteriota; class Halobacteria; order Halobacteriales; family Natrialbaceae; genus Tc-Br11-E2g1. Next base: position 937 of record LKNC01000055.1, on the reverse strand, counting down.
GCGAGGACGTCCCCACGACGAACCGTGAGGGCGACCCCATCGAGGGCTGTGGCCGACCCTACTATCTGAACTTCGTGCGTTTCGAGCAGGGTGTCGAACTCGAGCCCGAGCCGGCGGCCTACGGCGGCCCGCGGTTTGACTTCCGACCGTAGCCTCGAGCACAACTCTTTCGACCGTGGGACGCCAGGTTCGGACATGGACGAAGCCGCCGTACGCGACCGGTTGCGAGAGGTCGAGGACCCGGACCTCGGAGAGGACATCGTTTCACTCGGACTCGTAAACGAGGTTTCCGTCGGCGAGGGGGTCGCGATCGACCTCGCACTCGGCGCACCGTACTCCCCGACGGAGACGGCGATCGCAGCCGAGGTGGAGTCGGTTCTGGGAGAGGACGGAATCGAACCGGAGCTCTCGGCGTCCGTGCCCGGCCGGGACGACCGCCCCGGCACGGAAGCCGTCCTGCCGAAGGTGAAAAACGTCATCGCCGTCGCAAGCGGGAAAGGCGGCGTCGGCAAGTCGACGCTCGCGGTCAACCTCGCGGCGGGGCTCGCAGACCGCGGCGCTCGAGTCGGCCTGTTCGACGCCGATATCTACGGGCCGAACGTCCCGCGGATGGTCGACGCCGACGAACCGCCGATGGCCACCGAGAAGGAAACCCTCGTTCCGCCCGAAAAGTACGGCGTGAAACTGATGAGCATGGCGTTTCTCGTCGGCGAGGACGATCCGGTGATCTGGCGTGGGCCGATGATCCACAAGGTGATCACCCAGCTTACGGAAGACGTCGAGTGGGGCGGACTCGATTACCTCGTGATGGACCTCCCGCCGGGGACCGGCGACACCCAGTTGACGATGCTCCAGACGATCCCCGTCACCGGCTCGGTGATCGTCACGACCCCCCAAGACGTCGCCTTAGACGACGCTCGAAAGGGCCTCCAGATGT
>LKNC01000054.1 GCA_001564255.1 Natrialbaceae archaeon Tc-Br11_E2g1 | reverse complement strand
GGTCCTGAGCAGGGCACCACAGAACAGCAAGCCGAGGCCGGCGAGTGCCGCCGAGAGCGACCGGGAGTCGACGACGAGGACGAACCAGAGCGTAAAGGCGACCGTCTCGATCGCCGCCGCGGAAACCGCCGCGGCTACCCCGACGAGTCGCCGCTGTGTCGTCCGACCGAGCACCCCAGGCTGCCGGATGACGCTCATACGTCCCATCGATCCCGGCGTCGCTTCGTTATGGGATCTATTATTCACTGACAGACCAGAGGACGGAAATCCGGCAACGGTGGTTTCGAGGGGCGAAACGCCGTTCTGTCCGACGGCGTGGGTCCATCCACCTCCCCCTCGAGGCCGCCGTCGCCTCCCGGGAGGCGGTCCGGCCGCCGTCTCGACGCCGGGGTCGAACAGATCTTCGTACCGGTCTGTGCGGGCGCTGAACGTCGAAGCCGGCTGTGACGGATACCGGTTAGTCGGATATTACCGGGACGGGACCGGAGCGGTAAGACGTGTGTACCGACGGGCGTCCCGAGAGAACCCATCGAAACGTTGGACAGAACTATTTACATTGATGTACTCGAGCGGAATATGGCCGAGAACGAAACCGACGAAACGGGCCTATCGGAGCGCGTGGTAAAGGAAGCGGTCGGGAAAGGAATGGAGACGTCGATGCGAGAGCCGATCGTCGAGGCGGTCGAGGACGCCGACGACGGTGGGGTGAAAAAGCGACGTGTCCCGCTTACGGGGGCGATTATGGGGCTCGGTGTCGCAGTGGGCTACATTCTCGGGTCCCGGCGGAAAGGCGACGAAAGCCAGGACGAGCCCGTCGAGGACCTGATCGACCAGGAAGGTGGGACCGAGGAGGTCGAGGAGGCGGAGACGGCGCAAGCCGAAACCGAAGACGACGAGGACTCCGGCGGGAGCCGTCTGCGCAAGCTCGCCGTCGTGGCGGGGATCGCCGGCCTGATCGCACTCCTGCGTCGTCGACGGTCCTCCGAGGAAACGGAGGAGTGGGAACCCATCGAGGAGTTCGAACCGGCAGTCGAGCCCGAAGACGGATCGACGACGGACGGAGACGAAGGAGACGACGTGGGTGTCACGGCCGGCGAGGACGAGGAGTAGGCCGGACGACGTCGGTGACGAAGAAGCTAAGGGGGAAACGCCGACAGTGAGGGGCAATGGAGACGTCCCATCGCGTCATCGTCGGCGACTCGAGTGAGCTGGCCGACGTGGAAGACGACTCGGTCGAACTCGTCGTAACGTCGCCCCCGTACCCGATGATCGAACTGTGGGACGACCTCTTTGTGGACCTCGAGCCGTCGATCGGGGACGCCCTCGAAGCAGGCGACGGGGAAGCCGCCTTCGAGGCGATGCACGCCCGGCTCGATCGCGTCTGGGAGGAAGTCTCGAGGGTGCTCGTCGACGGCGGGATCGCCTGTATCAACGTCGGCGACGCGACCCGAAGCGTCGACGGGAGCTTTCGGGTCTACCCCAATCACGTCCGGATCACCGAAGCCTTCGAGGAGCGTGGCTTCGCTCCGCTGCCGGACGTGCTCTGGCGAAAGCCCGCGAACAGCGCCGCGAAGTTCATGGGCAGCGGGATGATCCCGCCGAACGCCTACGTCACCTTAGAACACGAGTACGTGCTGATCTTCCGGAACGGCTCCTCGACCCGGAGTTTCGAGGCCTACGCCGACCGCCGGTACGAGGCGGCGTACTTCTGGGAGGAACGCAACCGCTGGTTTACCGACGTCTGGACCGACGTCACCGGCGAGCTCCAGGCGCTCGAGGGCGACGAGCTCCGCGAGCGGTCGGCCGCCTACCCCCTCGAAATCCCCTACCGGCTCGTCTGTATGTTCTCGACCTACGGCGACACCGTCCTCGACCCCTTCTGGGGGACGGGGACGACATCGCTCGCGGCGATGTGTGCCGGCCGGAACTCCGTGGGCTGTGAACTCGAGTCCGAGTTCGTCCCGGTCTTCGACGAGCGGGTCGCCGGGGTCGACCACCTCTCGCGGGCGATCGGAGACCAGCGCCTCGAGGACCACCGGGCGTTCGTTCGGCGTCGCCGGGAGGAGGGTGGTGGCCTCGAGTACGACGCCGACCACTACGACGTGCCCGTGATGACGAAAATGGAGACGGGGATCCGGCTGTACGCCGTCGACGACGTCGAAGAACTCGACGGTGGCTACCGGGCCGAACACGTCCCACTCGAGGGGTAGGCCGATCAGGCGTTCGTTCCCCCGCGTTCGAGGTGTCGATCCAGGTCCTCGGCGATGGCCTCGAGGTCGACGGTCGGCCGTCCGGACGTCAGGTCCTCGGAGGCGGACTCCGGGGCCGTCTCGAGGAGGCCCTCGGTGTACGCCCCCTGCCACTCGAGTCGCTCCCGGATCTCGGCCTCGAGGTCCCTGACGGTCTCGGCGTCGGCACCGGCGTTGCGGTTCCACCAGGCGTCTATGTGCTGGCCGAAGAATACGTCGTCGAACGTCTCGTAGTACGGGTTTCCGTCCGTGATCCGGCTGTGCCAGTCGGTGACGGCGGCGACGACCGCCTTCCGGTGGGCGAGGTCGTACCCCTGGAGACGATCGGTGTCGACCGTGAGCACCGTGTCCCCGGCGTAGGTGACGGTCGTGGTCTCGCCATCGTCGCTTACCGTGAGAAGCGCCCGAAGCGCTGTCCGGCGGGCGACCGGAAACTCGGCTTCCGTCTCTTTGGCGTAGAAGTACATCCCGAGGAAAGAGAGGAAGATCGTGATGAAAAACGAGGGGAGTGCAAACAGCAGTCCGACGACGACCGCCATCGCGCCGTGTGGGCCGTACGGGCGATACTCGACCGTCCCGGTCCCGGCGGCCTCGAGGTCGGTGACCGCGACCAGTTTTCCATCGGACCCCTCGAGGGAGAGTTCCTCGACGGTTATCCTCCCGTACGGACCGGACTCGAGTCGGCCTTCGAGTGTCGTCAGGAGCGTCCCGGGATCGACGCCGTCGTAGCTCCGGGAGACGACAGTCGGCAGTTCCCGGAGGTCCTCCAGCGGCCCGTCGTCATCGCCCATACTCTCAGGAGTCGGTCGGGTTCCTAAAAGCGTTGTCCAGTCACTCGAGGGTGGCCCGGTCTATGTCGACGCCGGCCAGGGAAACGCCGTCCAGCCGTCGTTCGGACAGGGTCGCACCCTTGAGGGTTGCCCGCTCGAGGGTCGCGCCGTGTAGTGTCGCCCCCCTGAGATCGGCGTTCTGTAAGTTCGCCCCGGAGAGGTCCGCCTCGCGGAGGTCCACACCGACGAGGGTGGCCCCACGGAGGCTCGCGCCCGTCAGATCGGCTCCCCGGAGGTCCGCGCCGGTGAACTCACCCCCGGCCAGGGTCGCCCGCGAGAGTGTGGCGTCGCGGAGGGTTATCCCGCGGGCGTCGACGTCGAGCAATCGTGCCCCGGAGAGATCGCTCCCCCACAGCGCGACCCCCGAGAGGGTCCCACCGGAGAACGTCGCCGTGGGGGCTGTGGCGTAGGAAAGCTGTGCGTCCTCGAGGTTCGCCCGGGTGAGGTCGGCTCCCGCGAGGTCGGCGTAGGTCAGCTCCGCGCCGACGGCGGTCGCCGATCGGAGAGAGCCCCCGGAGAGATCGACGTCCCGCGCCCGAACGCGGGTGAGGTCGGCCTCGCGGGCGTCGACGCCCGAAAAGTCGGCGTCCTCGAGGACCGCGTCGGCGAGAGTCGTGTGACTGACGGTCGCAGGCGGCCCCGTGGCGGCCCGCAGGTTCGCCTCCGTGAGTACCCCACGCTGGATGGTCACGTCGGTCAGTGTCGCCTCCGAGAGATCACAGCGGGTGAGGGTACCGCCGTCTACGGCGGCTCCAGAGAGGTCCGCACCGACGAGGTCCCCGTCGGAGAGGTCGGCGTTCTGGAAGTTCGCCCGGGTCGCGTCGGCGTCTTTCAGGGTCGCGTCCGCAAGCGAGGCGTTTCGAAACGACCCACGGGCGAGATCGGTGTCCCGCAAGACGGCACCCTCGAGCGTGGCGTCCTCGAGGGACACGTCGGGGAGGGTCGCGCCGACGGCGATCGACCGCGAGAGGTCGCTGTTTCGCAGGTTCGACCCTGAGAGGTCGGCGTCGACGAGCACGGCGCTGTCGAAGGCCGTCCCGGCGAGTCCGGCGTCGACGAGGGAGGCGCCCTCGAGGGTCGCGTTCGTGAACGTTGCGCCTCGAGCCACGGCCCCGTCGAAGGCGGTCACCCTGAGAAGCGATCGGTCGAAGGTCGCGTTCGAGAGGTGGGCCCCGGAGAAATCCGCCCCGCGGAGCCCACGTTCGAGGAAGTCGACCCGGTCGCGTATCTCCGCACCACGGAGGGCGGCCCCGTCCAGACGTTCCAGCCGTTCGGTCGGCGGCAGGTCCCGCCAGGACTTGTGGGCGACGTCGGCGTGCCAGACACACCGGTCGTGGCCGTCCCACCGCTTTCGGCGACAGCACACCCCGCGGGACTGTTCGTACCACTCGCCGGCCTCGAGGCCCCACCTCGAGGGGACGGGGGTCGGCAGCCGCGCACGCTCGAGGACGAACCCACACCGGTCGCTTGGTTCCCCGGACGCCATGCCTGGACGGAGCATCCCCCGGGAGAAAAACCCCACCGGCCGGCTTCCGTTACTCCCCCAGGTGCGATCGGTACCCTTTGGGTTCGAACCCGCGCCGACAGACGACCTCGTTTCGCCCGACGGTGATCGAACTGACCTGATCGTCGTCTTCCATCCCCGCGATGACCGCCTCGAGGTGGTCCCGGCCCCACCCGGTTTTCTCGAGGATCGTCGCCTTGTCGACCCGTCCCCCGCGTTCGACGAGCAGTCTGAGGATCCGGTCCTCGTCGGCGAGGTCGCGTTCGTCGACGCCGTACTCGACCTGGTCTGCGTAGCTCAACATCTCGTCGTCCGTCGTGGCCCGGTCGCCAGCCGTCGCTGTGTCGGACTCTTCGGGCGTGTCCTCGCCGGAGGAGTCCGACCGCCACAGAGACGACAGGCGGGCCAGGAGTGTATCGAATACCATAGTGCGGTCACCATCCGCCGGGACTGGTACTCCGCCGGGTGTCGGCGTGTGAATCGAACCGGACGGCCATCGTCGGTTCCTCACGCGTTCGGGCCCGGCGGACCACCAGTACCGAATCGAACGTCCTGCTACCTTGATGTTATGCCGGCCCGGTTATATGTTCGTTCCGCCGGGTTCACGTGAACGACCGCCAGTGGTGACTGTCACGTCAGCCTCGGTCACAGGGCAAACGTCCCAGCGGACGACGTCACCCCTCGGTTCTCCCGTCGGGACCCTCGGGAACGGGTGTCTCCCCGTCGGGAACCCCCGTCAGATCCAGCCGCGAGAGGAGGTCGCTGGTCGGCCGACCCCGTCGATCCCAGCCACGGGCGGCGTAGTAGCCCTCGAGAACGGCCTCGAAGGCATCGGGATCGATGGCCGCCCCGTCGTGTGGGCCGCCCTCTAACGGATCGGTGAGCGCCGCGGGCAGTTCGTCGTCCTCGCGGGTAAAGCCCTCACGGACGTTAAACAGTCGGACGAGCGTCCAGATCCGTTCGCCGACGCGGGCGACCTCTTCGGGCGCGATGTCGTAGCCGACGGCACCGAGCCACTCGGCTCCGGACTCGGGGTCGATGACCTCCTCGAGGAAGTCGTCGGCGACGAGACTCCACAGCACCGCTCGGCGGTTTTGCTCGGCGATGACCGTCGAGATCCGTCGGTCGGCACTCCACTCCTCGCCGGAGACCGCCTCGAGTTCGACCGGCCGGGCGCGCCGGTGGCAGGCCCCACGGTCGCTCGTGGCGTAGGCCAGGGCCATCGCCTCCGCGCTCCGGGGGTCATAAGAGGACAGCTCCATCCCCTTGACCGTGGGGATCAACTCGTCGCCGCCAAAGCGGTCGGCCGCGCCCCCGACGCCCCCGGCGAGTGCGTCCCCGAGTGGACTCGAACGGTGGGCGATCTCCTCGATGAGCCGGCGGGCGGCCGTCTCGTCGCCAAACTCGAGGTCGCGGTCGATCAACCCCTCCTGGCTCGCCAGGATCGCCCAGGCTACGGCGTTGCCCGCGGTGATGACGTCCATCGCGAGTCGGTCACAGACCGCTCCGAGCGTGGCCACCGCGTCGAAGTCGTCGATGCCGAGGCCCGCCCCGAGGGAGATGGGGGTCGCCCCGCGTGGGACGCTCTCGCCCTCGTCGCTGTCGATCCGGAACCCACCGGGGACTGGATCGTCGGGTCGTTCGCGCTCGTTCGCACGCTCGCGGGCCTGTTCGATACCGATCCGATCTGCACCCTCGAAACGGCCTTCCTGCCAGCCTCGGGTCGGGAGGGCACCGACCTCGTTCGCGAAATCGACCGTCTCTAAGGTATCGCTGGCTGCGAGCCACCGGCCGGCGTCGCTGTCGGCGAAGGCGTCGACGTACGCCGCGCGCAGGTCCGCGAGCCGGTCGGGGTCGGGTTCGCGGCCGCGGGCGACGACGGCCTTGAGCTGTTTCGCCCCCATCACCGTCCCCGCCCCACCCCGGCCGGCGTGGTGGTCGCCGCCGTCGGAGGCGATCGTCGCGTACTGGACGCCGGCCTCTCCGGCCGGACCGACGCAGGCGACGGCGGCGTCGGGGAACCGCTCGCAGGTCTCGGCGGCGTCGAGCCCCCACAGGTCGTCGGCGGCCTCGAGGTACCCCTCCCCGTCCTCGATCGAGAGGACGACCGGTTCGTCGGCCTCGCCGGTGACGAGGACGCCCATGTGCTCGCCGAGGGAACCGGCGAGGCGGGCGGGGAACGTGCCGCCGGCATAGGAATCGAGGAAGGTGCCTGTCAGCGGGGACTTGGTGATCGCGGCGTATCGCTGGTCCCCTGGCGTGTAGCCAGTCAGCGGTCCCACCACGAACGCGAGGACGTTCGCCGGCGCGTGGGGGTCGACCCTCGCCTCGAGTTCCTCGTAGAGGTAGCGGGCACCGATCCCCTTCCCGCCGACGTAGCGCTCGAGCCACGGCTCGGGGATCTCCTCGCTCGTCACACTCCCCGCGGTGAGGTCGATTCGCAGTATCCTGTCCACGATGGGCATTGAGGGCGTTTCGGTCACTGCACGGGTTAAATGTCCCGGTAGTTATAGTTAAGGGTTTTACATGTAGGTTGCCAGCCACGTCTACGCCTCAGAAATAAAACACATGATTTAATATTAAGCCCCTTAATAATCCTGACGTATGGCAAACTCATCATTAGACCTCGACCGGCGGGGGTTCATCAAGGCCGGCGCAGGAGGCGCCCTCGCCACGGCAGTCGGTGGGCGAACACTCCTCCAGCGGATGGACGACGACGAGGACGCCGTCGTCGATCCCGACGCTGGCGACGACCTGGTGAAAACCGTCTGTACCCACTGTTCGGTCGGCTGTGGTGTCCAGATGTCGGTCGAAGACGACGCGGTCGTCGGCCAGGAATCGTGGCAGGACAACCCGGTCAACCGCGGGGGCGTCTGTTCGAAAGGCGCCTCGCTCACCCAGTCGGTCAACTCCGATAAGCGACTCAAAGAGCCACTGAAACTCGAGGACGGGGAGTGGGTCGCCATGGAGTGGGACGAGATTCTCGATGAGATTACCGGCCGCCTCGAGGACATCCGCGAGGAGACCGGCCCACACGGGACGTTCTGGTGTGGCTCGGCGAAACACTCCAACGAGGCGGCGTACCTGTTCCGGAAACTCGCCTCGATCTACGGGACGAACAACGTCGACCACCAGGCCCGGATCTGCCACTCGACGACGGTTGAGGGGATCGCGAACACCTGGGGCGTCGGCGCGATGACGAACAACTCGAACGACATGCGAAACGTCGGTGTGAACCTCATCATCGGCCACAACCCCCTCGAGAGCCACCCCGTCGCCTGGCAGTTCTTCCAGGAGGCCCAGCGACGTGGCGGGAAACACATCGTCGCCGAGCCCCGCTATACGAAGACCGCGGCTGCGTCGGACGACTACTACCGGTTTCGCTCGGGAACCGACGTCGCCTTCATCTACGGGCTGGTCTACCACATCGTCGAAAACCTCGAGGCCCACGACGAGGAGTTCATCGAGAGCCGCGTGCTGGACTGGGAGGAGTTCCGCGAGGACGTCCTCCCCGAGTACGACCTCGAGACGGTGTCGGACGTCTGTGGGACGGAAGTCGAGGAGCTAGAGGCACTCGCCGAAGAGCTCGCCGAGGCCGAAGTCAGCAGCGTCGAGTGGGCGATGGGTGGAACCCAGCACAACAACGGAACCGGAAACACCCGCGCGTACGCGATCCTCAACCTCACGCTCGGCCACGCCGCCCAGTCCGGCGGGGGCACGCCGATCTTCCGTGGCCACGACAACGTCCAGGGCGCGACCGACCTCGGGGTCGACTCGAGTACGCTTCCGGGCTACTACGGCCTAGACGAGGGTGCTTGGGAACACTGGGCGAACGTCTGGTCGGAGACGCCGAGTACCTCCGGAGAGATCAGCTACGAGGAGCTACTCGAGGACCGCTTCCAGGGACGCCAGGAGCTCATGGAGAAAAACGGCTTCACCGTCGCCCGCTGGTACGAGGGCGTCCTCGACGACGAGTGGGAGATCTACCAGCCCGATCCGCTCCGGGCGGCGATCTTTTGGGGACACGGCCTGGCCTCGCTCACCGAGTACGGGAAGGTCCGGGAGGCGGTCAACGAACTGGACTTCATCGTCAACGTCGACGTCTTCCCGAACCAGGTCGCCGAACTCGCCGAGACCGACACGGACGTCTACATGCTGCCGGCGGCGACGAACATCGAGGAGGCGGGCAGCGTCACGAACACCGGCCGGCAGGTCCAGTGGCGCTCGAAGGCGATCGAGCCCCGCCACGACTCGAAAGCCGACTGGAAGCTGCTCTGTGAGTTCGCCGAACACCTCGGTCTCGGCGAGCACTTCGACTACGACGAGGTCGAGGACGTCACCCGCGAGTGGAACCTCGGCGTTCGATCGGTCGGCTACATTGGCCACACCCCCGAGCGACTCAAGGCCCACCAGGAGAACTCCGAACTGTTCAGCCCCACGGACCTCAAAGCCGACGTCGACGAGGACCACGAGCTTCACGGCGAGTACTACGGCCTGCCCTGGCCCTGCTGGCACGAGGATCACCCCGGAACGCCGATCCTCTACGACGCCTCGAAACATCCCGCCGAGGGCGGACAGGACTTCCGTGCTCGCTGGTGGGAGAGTCCGGAGGACAACTACCAGCTTCGGGACTCCTTTGACCCCGACTGGTGGGACGGCGACAACGAGATCGAAGGCGTCCCGCAGTACCCGCTTTTCTCGACCGTACTCCCGGATCCGGAAGAGCCGGCCGCCAAGACGATTCCGATGGAGTACGCCGAGGACGACGACCTGTCGGTCTACGACACCGCCCTGGCGCTCGCCGAGGAGGGTTACGACGTCGACCCCGAGATGTACGAGGAGTTCGACAACCCACAGCCCGACTCGCCGTGGGGCCGTGGCCGTGCCCGGACGAAAGCGTGGAACCTCACCGACGAGTTCCCGGTTCACCGCGAACCCGCGGTGACCCCGCGACCGGACCTCGTCGATGACTTCCCGTGTAACGAACGCGTCGAGGACCACTGGCGGGTCGAACTCGACAACGCGGCCGTCCAACAGGACAACATCGACGCGATGACCGAACTCGAGGACGTGGGTGATTTCGATGAGCCGCTGGTCCTCACCTCGGGACGACAGGTCGAACACAAGGGTGCGGGCGCGGTGACCCGGAGTACGCTCGGTACGGCCTCGCGCGCGCCGATGATGTACCTGGAGATCCACCCCGACCGGGCCGACGAACTCGGCGTCGAGGACGGCGACTGGATCGCCGTCACGACACCCCACGCGGAGATGTTCGTCCAGACGAGGGTGACAGAACGGGTCGCACGCGATCACGCGTTCGCGCCGTACCACTGGTCGGGCATCCTCGAGGGTGAAAGGGTCATGGAGAACGTCCCGGACGGCCTCGAGCCGCTGGTGATCGGCGAGACGATCAACTGCGGGACCGCGCCGGCGTACGACCGGGAGACGCAGATGCAGGAGACGAAGACGACCCTGTGTAACGTCCGCGTGGCCGACGACGACGAGGTCCCCGAACTCTCGGAGCGACAACTGCAGTGGCAAGAACAGCGCATGAACCGCCACAAGCGATAGGTGAACACCAATGAGTACACAAGAGTCAGACGGAGGAACGGCACGAGTGATCCCCAACTGGGATTCCTGTATCGACTGTGGGGCCTGTGAAGTCGCCTGCCAGCGAACATGGGACCTCCCACCGGAGAGCGACCGCATCAAGGTGGTCGCCCTCGCCCACGGGACCGAAGAGGAAACGAGCAAGCCGATGCAGTGTTACAACTGCGAGGACGCGGCGTGTATCGACGTCTGTCCGACCGAGGCGCTTTTCTACCGCGACAACGGCACCGTCCGGGTGGACGCCGATACCTGTATCGGCTGTCACTACTGTGCAGTCGGGTGCCCCTTCGGCGCGCCACAGTACCCGGACGAGACGGTTCCCGACGCCGAAGAGAGCAGTCCACTAGGCGCGAAAAGCGACGGGCTCATGGACAAGTGTACAACCTGTGAGCCCCGACAGGAACACGGTCTCGAGCCCGCCTGTGCCTCGGAGTGTCCGACCGACGCGCTCATCTTCGGCACCCCCGAGGAACTCGAGGAGAAGATGGAACAGGACGGGATCGAGGTGCCGTTTACCGACGAGGCTGCACAGATCATCTTCGGGGACGACGCGGAGAAAATCACCGGAGGGAGCTAACGATGTCGGTGGAAGTCACGTTCGAACTTCCGTACACGCAGTGGGACTGGCAAGTCGCCGTCTACGTCGCCTTGCTCGGACTCGCAGGCGGCGCGTACCTGACCGCCTACGTCGCCGACGTGCTCTCACATCGACTGAACGCCCCCGAATACGGCCGGCTCGCCTCTTCGGGGTATCTCATCGGGCTGGCCGGCATCCTCATCGGACCGCCGATCTTGCTTTCCCACCTCGCGACGCCGTTTCGCGCGATGCTCGTCCCACTGTCGATGACGAACTTCGGTTCGTGGATGACCATCGGCGCGTACATGCTCGGTGGTCTCGCCGTCGGGACCGTCCTGATGTTCGCCTGGACCTCCTTCGGGAAGGCCCGGCCCAGCGCGCCGGAGGTCGCAACCGACGGTGGGTCCGCCAAGGCGGCCACCGGGGATCGGACCGTCGGCGGCGTCCGCGGAATCGTCTCTCGAGTCGGCCTCCTCGATACCATCGACACGGTGGCGGACACCACTCGTCCCTCCGGCCCCGCCCGGCTCGGACTCGGGGCGTTCTTCGGCCTCTTCGCCGCCGGCGTCCTCGTTTACTCGGCGATGGCCCTGGGCTCTGGCCCCTACGACCGGGTCCCGCTGTGGGACAAGACGTTCTTGCTCCCCGTCCAGATCTTTAGCGGGCTCGGTGCGGGACTGGTCGCCGCCGTCGGTCTGACGGCCGTGACCGAACGCTCGCTCGGCCGGGAGCTCCAGACGGCCGCGCTCAGTGGTGCCGGACTGCTCGTGTTGGCCCTTATCGCACTCGTCGTGACGGTCCTCGCCCTGCCCGCACAGGTCCCGGAGGCACAGTCGGGCGTCGACAACCTGGTTGGCTCTTACGCCTGGCTGTTCGTCGGCGTCGGCGTCGTCGTCGGCGTCGTCGTTCCGATCGCCCTGACGGCCGGCGCGGCCCTCGGTCAGCGTCGTGACGCGTTGGCACCCTCCGGGGCGACGACGGCGTACGCCCTCGCAGCCGTCTGCGTGATCGTCGGAAAGGTCGCGTTGACGCTGTCGTACCTGCTGGCCGGGGAGTTCACGCCGATCGTGCTCCCGATGTAGCATCGACCGAATCAACCGACTTAACCCGACCCCGTTATAATTGTTGTCACACGCCATGACCGAAACTGTAGACGAGACAGCCGAGATCGCGCAACTGTACGCGTTCTGCTCGAGCGTGCTCGCGGACGCACCCGACGAGGCGGCCGTCGAGGGACTCACAGCGGAACCGCTCCCCGAGTCAGCCACACCACAGGCACTCGACACCGGCCTCGAGGGACTCGAGGAGTGGCGGGAGACGGTCGACGATCCCGCCGAGGAAGCCAAGGAGCTAAAGCGGGTCCACACCAGGCTGTTCGTCGGGCCACGCCCGAGGCTCCAGGTCCACGAGTCGTGGTACGCCGACGACTACCTCGGCAAACCGCTCGCGGCCGTCAAGAGCTCCTATCGCGACCTCGGGATCTTCCCGTCCGACCAGCTCCGCGAGGAAGCCGACCACGCCGCCGTCTCCCTCGCTGCCCTCGAGATCCTCGCCCGGGACGGCGACGACGACTCCCGACGGGCGTTCCTCGAGGCCCACGGCTGGTGGCTCCCGGACCTGGCCGCCGACGTCCGGGAAGTCGCCGACCACCCCTTCTACGAGGCGGTCGGCTGGGTTCTCGAGGGCGTCCTCGAGGCCGACGCACACGGGCTGGGGCTCGATCTCGAGGAACTCTCGCCGGGGTATAGCCTCGCCGCGTCGGTCCACGTCCCCGACGGCCCGGAGAGATGAACGTCGTCGACGCCCTCGAGGCCGAGACCGGAACGCTCTGTGTCGTCGGCGCGGGCGGAAAGAAGACGACGCTGTACGCCCTCGCAAACGGGCTCGAGCGTGCGGTCGTGACCGCGACGGTCCGGATCCCGATTTTCGATCCCCACGTGACCGACGTGTCCGTGACCGACGACCCCGTCGTGGCCCTCGAAACCGCCGGGGCCTTCCCGCGTGGACTCGTCGCCGACCGCGACCGCGAGGATCGGTATGAGGGCTACGACCTCGAGGCAATCGACGCCATCGCGGACGCCCACGACGGCCCCGTACTCGTCAAGGCCGACGGCGCACGGACCCGCGAGCTCAAAGCGCCGGGCGATCACGAACCACGACTCCCCCGATCGGCGGACGTCGTCGTTCCGATCGCGAGCGTCCACGCGGTCGGGAAGCCACTCACGGACGAATACGTCCACCGTCCCGAACGCGCC
>LKNC01000053.1 GCA_001564255.1 Natrialbaceae archaeon Tc-Br11_E2g1 | reverse complement strand
GATCGTGCCGGCAAGGGCGACGGATCCGGGACCCGGGAACACCGCAGGCGAAGCCATCCCGACGAACGAGCCACAGAAGGCGGGGGCGGCGATCCGGGGGGACCCGACGGCGACGAACAGGCCCACGAGCGCCGAGGCCAGTACCGGGCCGAGGCCGGCGTGGACGCTCAGGGTGTACGTGAGGATGGACCCGACGGCGACCGAGAGGGCGTCGACGGCGGCGGCGCGGTCGACCTCGAGGGGGTCGGACGCCGACACGACCTCCCGTTGTGCGGCCACAGCGACGGTTCCGGCGAGGCCGACGCCGAGGGTGACACCGAGCGTTCCGACCGCCGGACCGAACGCGGTAGACGCGTTCGCGAGCAAGACGGCGGGTGTCACCACCAAGGCGACGTACCCAACGAGTCGGCCCAGTCCGGACACGTCAGTCACTCACGCGAGCTTCGGGTAGAGGATTTCGATCCGCCGATGAGTGTCTCGAACGCGTCGCCTTCGCCACGGCGGCGCATCCGTCAAACCACGGTATCATCACTGAGAGTGAGTCTTCAGGGGAGATTCCGCTCCGGTGGGAAACCCTTATGCGCGCTGGCGAAAAACTACCGATGAACGGCATGACTGTTACGCTCAAGGACTTCTACGCGGACTGGTGTGGCCCCTGTAAGACCCAGGACCCGATCCTCGAGGAACTCGAGGACGACTGGGACGGCGAGTTCGAAGTCGAGAAGGTAAACGTCGACGAACGACAGGAGATCGCAAACGAGTACCAGGTTCGCTCGCTGCCGACGCTGATCATCGAGAACGAAGACGGCGTCGTCGAACGGTTCGTCGGCGTCACCCAGCGTGGCGACTTAGAGGACGCCCTCGAGTCCGCCGGCGCGTAGAGTTCGGTGCCTCGGGGTTTTTTTCGGTCGGCCGATCAGTGGAACTCGATCCCGACGTCGTGGAGGTCCCCATTGTAGCGTGCGATATTGATCAACAGTGGCGTCACGCTCTCGACTTCCGCCGCGTTGGCGAGTGGGCCGGCGTCTAAGACACGCAGCCCCTCGATCCCGTCGGCGAGCAATCGAACGGTCTCCTTTGGGTCTTCGTCGTCACCGACGAGCAAGGTGTCGACCTCGAGTTCGAGATCGAGGTTCGCCAGGCGGTCGGCGGCGAGGTTGTGGAACGCGCCGACGACGGGGACGCCATCGGGGGCGCGGTCGGCGACCAGTTCCGTGACGCTGCCGGCCTTCGGCGGGTGGTAGTGGAGGCCGTCGTCGTCGCCGTTCATGCCGACAGCGGGCGTGACGAGGACGGTCCCCTCGTCGAGTTTCCCCGCGACGGACTCGACGGTGTCACCGACGTGGTAGGGCGGGACGGCGAGGACGACCACGTCCGCCCGGTCGGCCGCCATCTCGTTTGCGAAGCCGTTTATCTTCCGTTCGACGCCGTGGCTGTCGAGTTCGGTCTCGTACTCCTCTGTGGCCGTGCGTGCGCGTTCGGGATCGCGTGAACCGATCAAGACCTCGTGGTCCGTGTCGTAGGCCCACCGCAGGGCCAGTCCCTGTCCGATGTCGCCAGTTCCACCGAGTATTGCGATTCGCATACCGACCACTGAGGCCGCAGGAACGATAAAGCATCGGAGAGGAGTCGGTTGGAGCCGGATAGAGACGTGTTTTACGTATCAATATTCCTGAAAGACGGTTAGTGTCACTATACTCAACGCTTACCAGGGTTCGCGGTAACTGCCCGGCGATGACCAACCTCCTCACGGCGGTTCACTCGGCGGTCCAAGAGGGTCGGACCGCGACGGCGATCGCGACCGACGGCCCGACGAAGATAGCCGAGGACGGGGCGGTGACCTACGCGACGCTCTGGACACTGACCGACAGGTTCGCGAAAGGACTTCGCGACCGGGAGATCACCGAGGACGACGCGGTCGCCGTTCGACTCGACGACCCCGTGGCCTTCCTCGTCACCGTCTACGGTACCCTCCGGAACGGCAGCGTCCCGGTCACGGTTCCCGAAGACTACGACGATCGGGAAGTCCGGAACGTCCTCGAGGAAACCGCCGCGAACGTGCTCGTCGTCGACGACCGCGACCCAACGGGGCTCTGTACGCGGGTTCCCGGTCTTCGGGTCGCCGTCACCGCCGGCACCGACGCGATGTTGGGGGTCGACGTCGGATCGTTTCTCGACAACGACGGGATCGCCCGCTCGGGCCGGACGGGCATCACAGTCACGCCACGCCGGGACGACGACCGGGCACTGATCGCCTACGTCGGGCGACACGGCGGGGAGCCCCTCGGGATCGTCTACAGCCACCGGTGTCTCACGGCACGGGCGAAAGCGGGGACGGAACTTCCTACGGGCGGGTTCGGGACCCACCTCGGGACCCTCCCGCTCGATCGCCCACTCGAGTTCGTCTACGGCGCGACCGCGACGTTGCTGTCGGGAGGCATTTATCGTCCACTCCCGCCGGAGCAGTCCCTGACCGGGTGCAAGCGCCTCGAGTCCGGGACGATCGATCGGACGTTTCTGACCACCGACGTGTACGACGAGTTCCGCCGGACCGGAATCGAGGGGGCCGAGTGCTCGGTCGGCGTCGTCGCTCGGCCAACGGCCCCGACTGACGGACTTCCCGAGGACACACTCTACGGAACGCCGGAAGCCGGGATCACGCACGTTCGCGAGACGGGGGTCGAAGACGGGCCGAGTGTCACACCACTCCCGGATATCGAAACGGCGAGACTCGAGGACGGGGACGGCAGCGTACTCGCGGTCGCCGGCCCGACGGTTATGAACGGCTATCAGGGGCGTCCGGCGTTGACCGACGCCATCTGCAGGGTGGTCGACGGGGACCGGTGGGTAGGAATCATCCGGTTTCCGGAGGAATCCGGGTCAGCAACGTCCGGGTCACCGTCCTGAACGGGCGGGGCCGGGTTACCGATTCCCAGGAACTCGTCACGGACGTCCGTACTCGCCCCCATGCAGTGTCTGTACCCGGATCCGGACAGCACCCGAACGCCGGCTGTCCGCCCCGCCCGGCCCGACGAGCGATCTCCAGTGAACGATTAAGTGGCCGGCCCACCGACCACATCACTCATGGGCAACAAGAACAAGACGATCTCGTTTCGGGTCAGCGAGGAGGCCTTCGAGGCCCTCCAGGAGATCGCCGAGAAACGTGATATCTCACTTTCCGCAGTCTTCAGAGATTACGTCGACATGCTCGTCGACCACGACGGCCAGGTCTCGGTCGTCCCCGAGGAGGACCTCGAGACCGACGAACCCGCCTTCCCGCCGACCGTCGAGGTCCCAAAGAGCTTCCTCAGGGAACACGAACGCCTCGAACTCGAGACCGAGCACCTCCGGGAACAACTCGAGGAACACAAAGCCTACGTCGCCGAACTCAGAGAGCGCCTCGAGGGCGACGACGAGGGTGGGGACACGCTGTTGCTCGACGACCTCGACGACGACCAGTACCAGATCCGCTAACTATTTCGCGAGATCTCGTTTCGTCCGTCTGATCTCCTCTAGGCTCTCCCGGTCACCCTCGACTTCCGCGAGCCCCTCGGCGGCCTCGAGGGTCCGGACGGCGCTGTCGAGAAACGAGAGGATATCGCCGGAGTAGGCATAGAGCATGTAGTCGTCGCTCATCACGTCGACGATCGCGTCGGGTCCGAGCCCCTGTGCACGCAAATCCAGGAGATACCGGATGAACTTCCGTTCGGGACAGCCACAGTAGGGGTTGTTCTCACAGCCACAATCGAGGAAGTCACTCGCGAAATCCAGTACCCGATCGCGGGTGGCGTCGTCGAGTTTCTCGAGGCCCTCCCCCTGAAAGAGGATGTCGAGGGTCGCACCCTTGAACGCCCCTTTCGGAATCGAGGTCTCGAGCTGGGAGCTGAGCTGGCGGTGGTTCTTGACGTAGATCTTGTCGGTGATGGCCACGGCGTTGGTGGACGTACTCGCGGGGGAGCCAAAAGCACCACGGATGGGAGAGGGAAGTGGTGACACGCCGCCATCCCCACAGAAGTCGTAACGTATTTCAGGAGTTCGGCGTTTACAAGTTGGTGTAAGCGTGTCCGGGTTGGGGTAGTGGTTATCCTTCAGCCTTGTGGAGGCTGAGACGCGGGTTCGATTCTCGCACCCGGACTTTTTCACGACGACCGCAGGGAGGAGTGGAAAAGCCGGAAAGCGAGATCGAACTACGGAAGACGCAGCCCGCGAGCGTAGCGAGCAGGAACGTCTTCAGGTGGTTCGATTTTCGCACCCGGACTCAATCAAACTTCTTACATATCGGATAGGGATAGTTAGCGCCCTATTCGCCTCAGGTTTTTAATGGATTACGAGCCGATCGGCAGTATAAAAACCTCGAGTCCGTCACGGCCAGCGGTTGTCGACGCCCGTCGTGTCAGCCTGTTCTCGGTCGTCGGCGGCCGGCCGTTCGCCCGAGAAATCGATCGAGCCGCTTTGCTGGACGATATCGAGGGCGGTCATCACGTCGGTGCGGGTGACGAGCCCGACGAAGTCCTCACGGTCGACGACGAGGAGACGGCCGATCCCGTTTTTCTGCATTTCCTCGAGTGCATCGGAGGCGTCTGCAGTCGCCTCGACGGTCTTTAGGTCGGTGCTCATCACGTCCTCGACCCGGTAGGCGTCGCGTTCGACGGGTTTGATCTCGCGGGCGTCCGAGAGGGCGACGAGCCCAACGAGGTGGCCGTCCTCCAAGACGGGGTAGCCGGTGTGGCGTTCACGGAACATCCGCTGGAGGAGGTCTTCGATCGTGGTTTCGGGGGAAACGGTGTGAAGATCGCTCGCGGGTGTCATGATGTCGGCGACGGTGACGCCCTCGAAGGCGGCTTTCATCGTCACCTGCTGGGCTTCGGCGGAGGCGGCGATGTAGACGAAGAAGGCGACGCCGATGAGGATGATGTTGAACGCGAGCAAGCCGAAAAGCCCCATGAAGATAGCGAACAGTTTGCCGATGCTCGCAGCCTGCTGTGTCGCGCGTGCGTAGGGCCGGCTGCGTGCGAGCAGGGCACGGAGGATGCGTCCGCCGTCCATCGGGAACGCAGGGAGCATGTTGAAGATCGCCAGTGCGACGTTCAACACGGCGAGATAGCCGAGGACGAACCGGGTCCCGTTGAACCCGACGGGTGTGACGACAAAGAGGAGATAGGAGGCGACGCCGACGAGGACGCTGACGATCGGGCCCGCGATGGCGATGTTGAACTCCTGTTTCCAGTCTTCTGGCATCTCCGAGAGCGCGGCGATGCCGCCGAACAGCCAGAGGGTGATCGAGTCGATCGGGTAGCCATACCGCTGGGCGATAAGCGAGTGGCCGAGTTCGTGGAGCGTGACCCCGACGAACAGCCCGATTGCGGCGATCAACCCGACAAGATAGGGGAGCCACCACTCGGTAGTGAGTGCGGCGGCGTCGATCCCGGCACCCATGCTCGCATTGAGGATTTCGACGACCGGACCGATCTGAGCGCCGATGAGATAGGCGAAAAGCGGTAAAACGAGCAGGAAGGTGAGGTCGAGCTTGATCGGGATACCGAACAGCGATCCGATCCGGAAACTCTTCATATGGGTGGATACTGGCGGCAACGTCTTAAACACGCTGCCGGGCAGGGGGTGGGGCCCGGGTCGTGTGTTCTCCACCACGCTCGTGACCGGACTCACCGTGTGAATACGCATCATTGGTGTATAACCACAATTATATCTAACATGGAATATGTATGCAATGGAAGATAGCTTTATATCTATCGTCGGGGTCCGTACTGGTATGACGACGCAAACACGAACACAACAGTCCGCGAAGCAGTTCGACGCCGTCCCCGCACGACTCGATTCACCACAGTCCAAACTGGTCTACCTCTACCTCGAGGCGACCGACGGTGCCACGGTCGACGACCTGAAATCGGCGCTCTCGATGAAGAAGATCGCCGTCCTGAGCGTCCTGAGTTCCCTGTCGAGTGACGGCCTCGTCGAGAAAGACGGCGACACCTACGTCGCGAGTTGAGACTGACCCCGCCCGAGAGAGGAAACCAACGGTTCGAAGGCTTTATCCCCGCGGTGGCACTCCGTTTTCGTAAGTAATCACAACCATGTCCGAGAAACCCGCCTCAATGTACCGGCAGATCAGCAAGCCGGCCTACACGCGCCGTGAATACATCACCGGGATCCCCGGATCGAAGATCGCCCAGCACAAGATGGGCGACGCCACCGCCGAACCCGAGGACTACCCCGTCCAGATCAGCCTCGTCCTCGAGGAGGAGTGTCAGATCCGCCACGGAAGTCTCGAGGCCTCCCGCCTGTCGGCGAACCGCCACATGCTGAAAAACGCTGGCGAAAACAACTACAAGATGATCCTCCGGAAGTTCCCCCACCACGTCATCCGTGAGAACAAGCAGGCGACGGGTGCGGGTGCGGACCGTGTTTCCGACGGGATGCGCCAGTCGTTCGGGAAGATCGTCGGCACCGCCGCCCGGATCCCGCAGGGCGAACGGCTCTTTACCGTCTGGTGTGACGTCGACGACGCCGACTTCGCGAAGGAGGCGTTCCGCCGTGCGTACAACAAGATCACGCCGCCGTGTCGTATCGTCGTCGAGAAAGGCGAAGAGCAACTGATCGCGTAAGCTCATCCACACTCCGTTTCCGTCCCCGTGAGCGACCCCACCCGAGCGTCCGGCCCGTATTAGCGATTTCCGCCTCGGGTGGCTTTTTGCCTTCCCACGCCCACGGACTCGTATGATCGATCTCGCGGTCGCGAACAGGGCGGAAACGTTCGAGCGGATGTCCGAGCCACTGGCCGAGCGGGGGATCCGTGCCCACCACGTCCGGGTTCACGAGCGCACGGTCCCACTCGGCGACCCGCCCTGGGCGTCCGGCGAGTTCGACGTCGGCTTCGTCTATCCCGGGCGAGTGATGGAAGGCGGGGTCGCCGACGCCGTGCTCGAGGTGCCCTGGCTCAACGGGCAGGAAGCCGTCCTCACTTCCCGGAACAAGGGAGGGGTACTGGCCCGCCTCGAGCGTGCCGGGTTGTCGGTTCCGGAGTCGGTGTTCGTCTCGAACGAGGTAAGCGACCGCGAGTTACGGGCGGTCTTCGAACGGTTCGAACCGCCGGTGGTACTCAAACCGAACTCGACGACCCGCGGGGTGGGTGTCACGAAAGTCCACGACCTCGATTCGTTTCTCGGGGTCTGTGATTACCTCTCGCTGGTCCACGACTACCGGGCGACCGGCGACAAGTCGTTTCTCGTCCAGGAGTACCTCCCCGACGCCGTCGACTACAGGGTGATGGTCCTCGAGGGCGAGTACGTCGGTGCGGTACGACGGCGGTTGCCCGGGGACGCCCGGGCGGGCGGCCAGTGGAAACACAACGTCCACCGTGGGGCGGAGGCGTCGGGTGTCGACCTGCCGGCGTCGCTGCGGGAACTCGCCGAATCCGTCGCCGAGGAACTCGAGATCCCGTTTCTCGGCGTCGATCTACTCGCTACCGGGGATCGCGTGGTGGTCAGTGAGACCAACGCCCGGCCGACGATCGACGCGGCGACCAAGTACGAACCGGGGTTTTACGACCGACTCGCGGATGCGATACGGGCGGCGAGAACGTAGAGCGCGCGGCGACGACCGAGCCGTCGGCCGTGGTCGACGTGGTTACTCGAGGCTGATCCCCGAGGAGCGGTCGGCGGGTTCGAAGACGACCTCGAGGACGCCGTTGTTGTAGGTCGCTGAGGCGGTGTGTTCGTTGACCCGTCGGGGAAGGGAGACGCGTTCGTCGTACTCGCGGTGGTCACTTCGTGCCGAGATGGTCAGGGTCTTGCCGTCACACTCGAGTTCGATGTTGTCCTTCTCGACGCCGGGGAGGTCGGCGACGACGCGGACCTCCTCGTCGGTGTCGTGGACGTCGACGTGGGTGTCGGCACCGAACCCGGCACTCGCCGCGGTGCCCGATTCGAAGTTCGCGTTCGCCCCGTCCATCATCTCGTTCATCATCCGCTCGATCTCCCGGAAGAGGTCGTCGAAGGGTTCGTCGCGATCGTCTCGGCGCATGTAAGGGGCTAACAGTCGGGGCTGCAAAAACTTTCTGTCGGCGTAACCGTTCTACAGGCCGACGCCCATCGTCTCGTCGGTCGTCTCCATGCTCCCTTCGGCGTCGGCCGTCCCCGTGATCGCACGGATCGCGTCGACGTTCTCCGGGATGACGTCGGATTCCTGGTGGATACCCTGGAAGAGATAGAGGTCCGTTCCGACGGTGGAGATCGACTCCTCCCAGATGCAGTTCTCCCAGAGGTCACCGCGGGGACGGCCGGAGTCCAGGGCGTACTCTTTGAGCTTGCCGCTGCCGTCGATAGCCATCCGCTCTGGGATGAGCAAGAGTCTGGATTCCCCAGCGAAGAGTTCGCGGACGTCCTCGGCGTCGACCGCTTCCTCGAGGGTGACGTTTAAGCTGTGCATGTGCATCAACGTCGCGGGCACCTTCATCCCTAAGGTGTCGATGTCGAGGTCGGGAAAGATCGTCTCGACGTCTGGACCGTGGTGGGAGGGGATCGTGACCGGGTTCGGGAGGATGTCGTTGATCGGGCCACGCGATGTCTGGCCGGGGTCACCGCCACGGCGAACCAGCGTCGCGCGGACCTTCTCGACGCCGTAGGCCTCCCGAAGCGGCGCGATGACCCGCGAGAGGCCG
The DNA here is from genome assembly GCA_001564255.1 of Natrialbaceae archaeon Tc-Br11_E2g1. Classification (GTDB taxonomy): domain Archaea; phylum Halobacteriota; class Halobacteria; order Halobacteriales; family Natrialbaceae; genus Tc-Br11-E2g1. Next base: position 4,397 of record LKNC01000053.1, on the reverse strand, counting down.
GTCGTGTTACAGGAGACGACGCGCACGTGGTCGGCGTTCGCGGCATCGGCGAAGTTCGAGCGGGCGTTGAAACTGACGTCCGCGACGTCCGCGTCCTCACCACCCTGGTAGAGTGCGGGCGTGTCGTACTCCTCGTAGAGTTCCTTGTTCTTCGCGCCGATCCCCGAGGGGGTCGTGTCGACGACGACGTCCGCGTCGTCGACGAGTTCCTCGACGAGTCCGGCGATCTCGAGACCGGCCTCCTCGAACGTGTCGGCGCGGTCCTCGATGGCTGCGTAAAGGGGAAAGCCCTTCTCGACCGCGGTCTCGGCTTCGAAGTTCGGGCGCGTCTTGGCGACGCCCGCGACGTCCATGTCGGGTTGTTTTCCGACGGCGTCCGCGACGCGTTTGCCGATCGTCCCGTATCCGTTGATGGCGACCTGCAGCATGTACTCGGGAGTCCACTTCGAACGCGGATAACCGTTTCGAGCCTTCTCGAGGGATAATTACTCACTCTGCAGTTAGCCAGTTGTCGAACGCTGTCGGGACTGGCTTCCGAACGCGTGTCAGAGCACCTGGGTCGCGAGCGGCCCCTGTACTCTCCTCAGGGAAAACGCGAGGTGTTCTGCCCGTTCCCCCCAAATGCGCTTTCGTCCGGTCAGGAAGACCGCTTCGATTTCATCGAACAGGTGTCGACGCCGAGAACCGAGTACAGACCGCAGGTTCCTGCCGCCGCCGTGGCAAGCATCATAACTGCGACGATTCCAAGGAGAGGTGAGACCACTTCCGGGAGTCCAATGATACCCGCGAGAGTGCCAAGTGAAACGAGACCGGCAACCGCACCGACAACAGTTCTGAGCTTTCGATCCATCGAACCGACGTTTTGAGCCATACGTCGAGTAAAGTCTCCAACAGCCTAATACTTTGGTCACGTCCGAGTCGCTTGGTATCTGTAGCGTCGTTGGCCGGCAGTTCTCGATGAGTGAACGCGAGGCGATTCACAACGCGATCACATCACACGTCGACGAGTGTCACCTGATACGCCCGCGTTTCCCGGTCGAGTTCGATCCACTCGAGGCGGTCGGCGACGTCACCGGCCTCCCGTGGATCGATCGCCCCCGCCTGACCGAACGAACAGGTCGCCGTGGCCCCGACGCGATCACTCAAGAGCGGGCGGGTACAGCGCTCGCCGAACGGATCATCGGCGTCGGCGACGAGTTCGGCGGGCCGGTTGTCGTACTCGGCGTGAACCTGTCCGTTCTCCGAGAGGTCGAGTGTCGCCGTGCGCTCGGACGACGAGAGCGTCACGTCGACGGGTTCGGACGGGGATTCCTCGGCCCCCGGGTTGTATACCCCGACGGTCGCCTCGATCGGTTCGTTGCCCTCGTACTCGAGGGACACTCCCGTTATGAAATTACCCCGCTCACCAGTCTCGGTCGTCCCGTGGTCGACTTCGGTCACGGTGGCCGAGACGTTCGCGTACGGGATCGGATCGGGGTCCTGTGGCTCGACGCCCAGGTGCCTGACGGTCAACTCGCCGTCGGTTCGACGCCACTCGTCCTCGTTTCTCTCGAGTGCGGCCTCGACGTCCTCGAGAAAGATCGCCCCGGCGTCGACGTGGTCGTCCTCGAGTTCGGGTTCGTAGGCGACCTCGAACGGTTCGCCGGCGGCGAGTGCCTCGAGGCGATCGGTGCCCATCACGGGCACGACCGGCCCGTAAGCGGTACTCGCGTGTGTCGTTCCGTGGTCGTTTCGCAGGGAGATCCGGGGGCCCTCGATCCGGACTTCGGCCCCGTCGTGGGGTGTCCGTCCGGTGGCCTCGTACGGACTGCCGGCGACCGCGTCGATCGTGTTCGCCGCCCTGTTCGCGTCGGGTGGTGGTCCCGACGGCAGGGTGAGAACGAGGCCGGCGACGGCGACGCTGACGACCGCGACGCCGATCCAGACGTACCAGGCGTCGACGGGTGCCTCGAGGTCCATGCCGGGGCTGGCCGCCCGATCGGCTTTAAACCCTAGCGGGGGAGGTGGACCCCCTCGGTCGGCTACCGGTTTAGCGTATGGATCGCCTTCCCGAGGGCGTTCTCGGCGGCTTCCATCACCGACTCGGCGAGCGTGGGGTGAGTGTGAACCGTCGCGGCGACGTCTTCGAGGGTCGCCCCGAGTTCGATCGCCAGGCCGAGTTCGGCGATGAGTTCGGAGGCCTCGGGGCCGACGATCTGTGCGCCGAGGACGAACCCTTCGCGTTCCTCGGCGACGACCTTCACGAAACCGTCGGCGTGGCCCGCCGTCAGCGCGCGGCCGCTGGCCCGGAAGGGGAACTTCCCGACGACCGGTTCGAACCCCTCCTCCTCGGCTTGGGCTTCGGTCAGCCCGACGGTACCGATCTCGGGTTCGGTGAAGACCGCCGCGGGCATCGCCTGGTAGTCCAGTGTCGCGGGTTCGCCAGCGATGACCTCGGCGGCGACCTGTCCCTCGACCATGCCCGTGTGCGCCAGCATGGGTTCGCCCGCCACGTCACCGGCCGCGAAGATACGCTCGAGTGCCGTCCGGCCCTGGTCGTCGGTCTCGAGGAAGCCGCGGTCGTCGGGCTCGAGGCCGGCGTTCCCGAGTTCGAGGGCGTCCGACACCGGCTCGCGACCGACGGCGACCAGCACCTTCTCGGCGTCGAACTCGAGGGCTTCCTCCTCGAGGGCCTCCACGCCGCCGTCGGCCGAGACCTCCCCCGCGGGCTCGGCGAGTACACGGATGCCCTCGCCGTCGTCCCGATCGTGCCACTCGGCGGCGGTGTACCCGACGTGAACGTCGATTCCCAGATCCGTCGCGCGCTTTTTCACCGGCCGGGCGAGGTCGGCTTCGTAGCCCGGCAGGACGTCCTCGAGCATCTCGATCACCGTCACGTCGGTGCCGAGTTTCGCGAAGACGCCCGCCAGTTCCATCCCGATGTAGCCCCCGCCGACGACGACAAGCGAGTCGGGGACCGACTCGAGGGCGAGTGCCTCCCGCGAGCTGAGCACGGGCCCGTCCTCGAAGGGGAAGCCGGGGATCTCGATCGGGCGCGAACCCGTCGCCACGATCGCGTGTTCGAACTCGAGGCGTTCGCTACCCTGGCCCTGTCTTTCGTGTGAGACCCTGACGGTGGTTTCGTCGGCGAACGTCGCGGTGCCCTCGAGTACGTTCACGCCGTTTGCCTTACAGAGTTTCTCGACGCCGCTCGTCAGCCGGTCCACGACGCCGTCTTTCCAGCCGACCATCGCCGAGAGATCGACGGCGGGGTCGGCGTGGATCCCCATCTCTTCGGCGTTGCCCGCCTCGTGGGCGACGTTCGTCGCGGAGATGAGCGCCTTCGAGGGGATACAGCCGTGGTTCAGGCAGGTTCCGCCGTAGGCCTCTTTCTCGACGAGAGTCACGTCGAGGTCGAGTTGCCCGGCACGGATCGCGGCGGCGTAGCCCGCGGGTCCCGCGCCGATTATCAGTACGTCCGTTCCGGTTGTGACGTCTCCGACGACCATACCTCCACCCTCGAGGCCGTGGCGTATAAAATCGAAGACGGCGACTCGAGGTCCCACAGACGAACGTCGCGGTGGTCACTCGAGCAATAGCAACTCGGGGTTCTCGAGGCGTTCGATCACCGCGTTCGTAAACCGCGCGCCGACCGCGCCGTCGATCAGCCGGTGATCGAACGACAGTGACAGCGTCAGTACCGACCGCGGCTCGATGGACTCCTCCCCGTGGGCGTCGGTGACCACCCGCGGTTTGCGCGTTATCTCACCGATCGCGAGGATTCCCGCCTCGGGGTAGTTTATCACCGGCGTCGCGTACTCCCCGCCGATTCCCCCGACGTTCGTCACGGTGAACGTCGATCCCCGGAGTTCGTCGGGGTCGATCGACCGTTCGCGGGCCCTCTCGACGAGTTCGTTCATCTCCGAGGACAGTTCCAGCAGGCCCTTGCTGTCGACGTCCTCGAGGACGGGGACCATGAGGCCGACGTCGGTCGCCGTCGCGACCCCGAGGTTGTAGTAGTCCCGATAGACGATCTCTTCGGCCTCCTCGTCGATGATCGCGTTCATCTCGGGGTACTCCTTCAGCGCGGCGACGACCGCCTTCATGATGAAGGGCATGTACGTCAGCCGGATCCCCTGGCCCTCTGTGGCGGCTTTGAGCCGCCCTCTGGTCTCGACGAGAGCCGTCACGTCGGCCTCGTCGTGGTGGGTGACGTGTGGGGCCGAGTACTTCGATTCGACCATCGCCTCGGCGATCCGCCGGCGAACTCCGCGGAACGGTTCGCGACGTTCCCCGCGTTCGGCCTCGGCGGGTACGGTCTCGAGGGCGTCGACGTCGGCTTCCTGTGCCCGTTTCTGGGCCTCGGCGTACTCCATCACCGCCTCCGGGGTGACGAACGGCTCGCCGTCTCGTTCTTC
>LKNC01000052.1 GCA_001564255.1 Natrialbaceae archaeon Tc-Br11_E2g1 | reverse complement strand
CGAGGGTGAAGTCACCCAGCCGGCGGCCCGCGGGTTCACCGAGGAGGAAGCCGAGGCGTACGCGCTGACCTGTATGGCCCGCCCCCAGTCGGACCTGAAACTCGAGCGCGGGAACTATCCCCCGAGCATCGAAGGCGACCTCGAGGCCGACGGCGAGGCTGCGCCGGCTGACGATTGATGCTGCCGGACAACAGTCAGTGAACACTCGATCGCGTCTCACGGCGCGCCGCCGGCGGTGGCGGCCGTTCGAGTGCGATCGGTCCGGCGATATCGCAGGCCCTCGAGGGAGCGCGTGACGTACGCCTTCGAGGCGTTGTACGCCGGGGCCGCGCCGTTGCCAAAGACCGAGCCGATCGAGGAGACGCCGACGACGATCGCACCCGTTGCCATACCCCACGTCCTTTCTTCCGGTACGTCGTCGGGGAGACGGCAGGATTTTGCCGCCTCGAGGCGTTTACCGGATATGGTCGAGGCGATCACGGTGGTAGCCGTCTGTCTCCTCGTCGGGGGCGTCGTCGGGACGGTGATCCCGCTGGTTCCCGGTGGATTGCTGTCGCTCTCGGGCGTCTACCTCTACTGGTGGGGGACCGGCGACCTCGGAACCGTCGCCCTCGCCGTTTTCACTCTGTTTGGCCTGTTGACCCTGCTCGCCGAGTTTTTCGGTGGGGCCATCTCGGCGAAGTACGGTGGTGCCTCCTGGCGAACGACCGCCATCGCCGCCGCCGTCGGGATCGTGCTGATGATCCTCACTGGCCCCCTCGGCTTGCTCGTCGGGCTCTTCGGAACGGTGTTCGCCCTCGAGTTCGTCCGGGACGGTGACGTCGATCACGGCCTGCGGTCGGCGGGCTACGCGACGGCGGGTATCCTGGCGTCGACGGCGGTCCAGGTCCTGTTGACCGTGGGGATCTTACTCGGCTTTCTCGTCGTGGTCGCGTTCGCCTGACAGAACGGGTGTCCCACACCGACACGAGGACAAAGTTTTTTCAGCGGAGCACAGAGTGTCGGTGACGATGGACACCGATACCGATGCCGAGGTCTACTACGTGATCAGTGACCTCCACATCGGCGGCGACGAACAACTCGAGGACATCGAGTTCCTCGAGGAGCTACTCGAGTTTCTAGAGCGTCTGGAGACGACCGACGAGGACGCGGAGTTGATCGTAAACGGCGACGCGTTCGGGCTCTGGGAGTTTACCACCGTCGAGGGACTCGAGAAGTTCGACGTCCTCGAGGAGACGTACCCGGAACTGTTCGAGCAGTTCCGTGCGACCGGCGAGAACGTCGATATTACCCTCCTGCCGGGGAACCACGACCACGAACTCGCGGCCTACGAGGAGTACGTCGATCGGTTCGCCGCGTACAACGTCGATCTCGTTCAGGATCGGTCGATCACCCGGCAGGTCGCCGACCAGGCGATCCACTTCGAACACGGGAACCAGCGCGATCGAAACAACCGGATCGAAGACTGGGGTAACCCCCACTCGACACCGCTTGGGTACTACTACAACACGCTCGTGACGAGTCGGGCGGGACAGCTCTCCGACCGCGGACGGTACAACTGGTTGAAAGACGTTCAGGCGGTGACGCCAACCGAACGGATGCCCGTCTGGCTGTTATCGAAGTACTTTTACCGGGAGATGAACCCCCTGTTGCGGTACTCGCTGTTCCCGTTCTTGTTGTTGTTCAACGTAAGTGCCTTGCTCGCCGTGCTCGCGGGGCTCGACCTGCTCGGCGTCTGGTCGATGCCGGTCGACCGGACGGAGGCGTTTCTCGGACAGTTCGGCAGGGCCGGGACGGCGGCCTGGTTCCTGCTCACGCTCAACGTCGCCGTCGCCGGCGTGTTGTTGTTGATCGGCGTGCCGCTGTATTTCATCCGCCGGGACGTGAGAAAGACAGTCGACCGCTTTGGGGTCTTCGAGACCGAACTCACCGTCGACCCCAACACGCCCTACGAGGATGCGGCCCGTGAGATCTTCGCCGAACAGCCGGAGACGACGATCTTCTGTTATGGCCACACACACAGACCGGCGCTTCGGGAAGTCGACGGCGGGATCCTCGTCAACACGGGAACCTGGCTGAAGCGGCTCCACCGACGGGACGGGATCATCGGAATCCTGCCGCCGGTCTTTTACCCGTCCTATCAGCTACTCGCCGTCCGTATCGCCCCGGAGCCGGAAGGGGTGGCCGTCGAATACGAACAGATCGTAAAGCCAAGCCCCGCGACCGAAGAACTCACCCGAACCGAGCGGTTTTTCACCGTCGGCAGGGAGCCCGAACTCGAACTGCCAGAGCGGTACGTCCTCGAGTCGCGGACCGAAGCGTCTCCTCCGGAGACGTCCCCGTGAGGTCGACGGTCGGAGTCCCGCGACCCGGAGACGCTGTCGGCGGAAGCAGCCGTCGGCAACCGTCGTTTTCCCATTCCCCAGCCGGGACGCATTTAACGCTCGGCTACGTCACCTGAACGTATGGACATCCGCCAGCTCGCACGGGGGAGAGTCGAGTGGTCACGCCTCGAGCGGGTGTTCCGGACGCTGGCGGAACGGTACGACCGCGAGGTCGTCCGTGTCGAGTTCCTCGAGGCTGACAACTGGCTGTCGACGCCGTGTGTGATCGACGAGGAGTGGTTCGTGAAGGTGGTCTCCCGCCAGAACGCACTGGTTCACGCCCTGTTGACCACGGGGCGGAACGTCGGCGCGTTCAGTTCGGGGACGGAGGGGTTTTTCGACCGGTATGACACCCCACTCGGGATGGTCGAACACGAATACGAGTCGACCGAACGGATGCGCGAGATCGGTGTCAACGCGCCCGAACCGATCGAGGCTTTCGAGGCCAACGGGCTGGGCGTGCTCGTCCTCGAGTACCTCCCCGAGTTCGAGACCGTAGACGAGTTATCCGACGGAGTGGTTCGGGAACTGGCCCCCGAACTGTTCTCCATGCTCCGGACGCTCCACGAACACGCCCTGGCCCACGGTGACCTGCGTGCGGAGAACATCCTCCGGTGTGACGGGGAACTGTACTTCATCGACGCGACGAGCGTCAGGGACGACCGCATCCCCGAGACGAGCGCCTACGATCTGGCGTGTGCGATGGCCGTCCTGGCACCCCGGATCGGTCCCCGGGAGACGGTCCGGGCGGCCTCGAGGACCTACGACCCCGCGAAACTGCTCGAGGCCCGGGAGTTCCTCGATTTCGTCCGACTGCGCCCCGACCACGACTTCGATACGACACAACTGCGCAGCGAGGTCGAGAAGGCAGCCGACCTCGGCGGACGGTGATGTGAAACCACGCCGTCCCCGGGAGTCACGAGAACATTTAAGCGAATGGGCTCTGCACGTGGTGTCATGGCGATCGAGACGATTTTGCTCGCGGTGGGGCCGATGGACGCCGTCCGTGCGGAAGAACTGGCCGAGACGACCCTCGAGCTCGCCGACCCCCTCGATGCGACCGTCGTGATCGGCCACGCCTTCAGCGCCGATTCCTACGAGGACTTCCGTGAACACCTCGGCTTCGAGGAGCGCCTCGAGGACGTCGATCCCGACGAAGTCGCCGCCCAACGCCCGCCTGTCCCCGAACTCGAGGAACTGATCGAGGACGCCGGCGTCGGGACCGAGATCCGTGGGATCGTAAGCGACGTCGACACCGGCGTGGTCGACCTCGCGGAGGAAGTCGGTGCCGACCGGGCGATCATCGCCGGCCAGCGTGGCTCCCCTGCACAGCGGGCGGTCCTCGGCTCGGTCTCCAAACGGATCATGACGGATGCACCCTGCCCGGTGACCTACTTCCGTGATCTGGACGTGATGGAGTGAGCCCCCATAGCCCGTAGGACGGACATCCAAACCGTTTTCAACACCCGTTCCCCATCACCGCCAATGGCAGTACGCGTTGGTATACTCGGTGCAACCGGTGCCGTCGGACAGCGACTGATCGGGATGCTCGATCCCCACCCCGACTTCGAGATCGCCGCACTAACCGCGAGCCCCTCGAGTGCGGGTGAGAAGTACCGCGACGTCGCAAAGTGGCGCGTCGACAGCCCAATCCCACAGGAGGTCGCCGAGATGACCGTCTCCGCGACCGACCCGGACGAGGTTACAGACGACGTCGACCTCATCTTCTCGTCGCTGCCCTCGAGTGTCGGCGCGGCGGTCGAACCCGACTTCTGTGAGGCGGGGTACGTCGTCTCCTCGAACTCCTCGAACGCCCGAATGGCCGAGGACGTCCCCCTCGTCATCCCGGAAGTCAACGCCGACCACCTCGATCTCATCGAGGTCCAGCGCGACGAGCGTGGCTGGGACGGCGCGCTCGTGAAAAACCCCAACTGCTCGACGATCACGTTCGTCCCGACGCTCGCGGCACTCGAAGAGTACGGCCTCCGGACGGTCCACGTCGCGACCCTCCAGGCCGTCTCGGGTGCTGGCTACGACGGCGTCACCTCGATGGAGATCATCGACAACGCCATCCCCCACATCGGGAGCGAAGAGGAGAAACTCGAGACGGAGTCGAAGAAACTGCTCGGGGAGTTCGACGGCGCACAGCTCAGCTTAAACGACGTCGAGGTCGGTGCCTCCTGTAACCGCATCCCCACGATCGACGGCCACCTAGAGAACGTCTTCCTCGAGACCGAGGCGGAACTCTCCCCGGCGGAAGCCGCCGAGGCCATGCGTGAATACCCGAGCCTCGATCTTTACTCCTCGCCCGACCAGCTGATCGAGGTCTTCGAGGACCCAGAGCGGCCACAGCCACGCCTCGACCGCACCCTCGGCGGCGGGATGTCCATCTCCGCCGGCGGCATCCAGGAGTCGACTTTCGGCCTGCAGTACAACTGTCTGGCACACAACACGATGCGCGGCGCTGCCGGCGCGAGCGTGCTCAACGGTGAACTGCTGGTCGAGAACGGCTACCTCTAGTTCCCGTTCTGTGGCAAGGCGACGACCGGGATCGACGCCTCCCTGATCAGTCGGCGTGAGACGTCGCCGGTCAGCAGTTCGGTGATCCGGCTCCCTTCACGCGGGATGAAGGCGATGGCGTCGGCGTCCCACTCCTCTGCCCCCTCGAAGATCGTCTCGACGACGTCCGTACCGTATAGCAGTTCCGTCTCGACGGCCGTCCCCGTCGCCTCGAGTGGCTCGCGGGCGCGATCGAACACGTTTCCGGCGTACTCCTTGCGCGACTCGAGTGGGGCCTTGTCGATCCCACCGCCCGCCTTCTCGATGACGTGGACGATGACGACCGTACTCGTCGGGCCGAGTCGGGAGGCGATCGCCGACGCCGTTCGTTCGGCGTCGTCCGGGTCGGCCGCCGGGAGGACCACCCGTCCGTCGAACGTAAGCGTCATCGGGCCACCCCCGAACGGGTTTCGGTCGCCTGGTCGTCTCCGGACCGCATCCGAGTATCCTGGAGTGAATCCATATCGGTCGGGTGTTCTCCCCGGAGGGTGTTAAACCCGTCCCGGCCGAACGTCTCGGTTCTGATGGGGGCCTACGGAAGCACCTGGTTCTCGAGGTCATCGTAGCGTCCCGTCTCGCGGATAGCGTCGACGTTTCCGGCGAGGATGTCGGCGAGTCGGTCGTAGTAGTCGGGCGTGTGCCCCGCGTTGTGTGGCGTAATGTGGACGTTCCCAAAGCCCCACAGGGGATGGTCTTCCGGGAGCGGCTCGGGATCGGTGACGTCGAGTGCGGCCCCGCGAATCCAGCCCGATCGCAGGGCTCCGACCAGCGCCTCCGTGTCGACGACGGGGCCACGGGCGACGTTGACGACTACGGCCCCGGGCGGCAGTGTGACGAACTCCTCGGTGTCGACCAGCCCCCGAGTCTGTGCGGTCAGCGGGCACGCGAGGACGAGGTAGTCCGTCCGGGCGAGTGCGTCGTGGAACGGGTCGTCCTCGAAGCCGATCACCTCGTCGGTCGGCCCACCTTTCTCCGGGCTGTAGCGGACGCCGATCGTCTCGACGCCGAAGGGGTCGAGACGGTCACAGACCGCCTGCCCGATCGCCCCGAGTCCGACGATCGTCACCGTCGACCCCTGGAGTTCGTGGGCCCTGTAGTGGCGCCACTCCCGACGTTCCTGTCGCCGTCGGCCGACGTGAAACCGGCGGGCAAACGCGAGGATCGATCCCAGCACGTGCTCGCCGATGTTCGGCCCGTGGACCCCCGAGGCGTTGGTCACCGTCACGCCCCGTTCCCGAAGTGCCTCGAGTGGCAGATGGCCCGTCCCCGCGTACGCACACGCGAAGATCTCGAGGTGGGCGGCGGCCCCGAGGAGTTCCTCGTCGATCGTCATCCCGGTGACGACCCGTGCGGTCCGGATCTCCTCGCGTTCCTCGGCGGGCGTCTTCGCGATCCGGACCGTCGTCTCGGGGAGCCGATCGCGGATCGCCTCGGCGTACTCCTCGACTGGCGTGGCGTGTGTTCCTTTCCGGAGGACGAGAACGTCGGTTGGCTCCGTCATGGGCACAGAGACGCCGGGGGCGGTAAAGAAATCCCTGTTCCGTTCCGAGCGGACGTCGCCTCAGTCCAGGCCGGGTCCGCACCTGGGACGCTCTCGAGTCTGACCTGCAGGGTCGGACCCGTCGTAGGAGGCCGGTTTGGCCCCAGAGTCGACGCTTGAGGGGGTACTAGGTGTCGGAGATCAGATCGACTTTCGAGCCGATGTCCTCGACCAGATCGTTTCGTTGTTCGTTGGTATCGGCGACCGTCTGGCCGATCTCCGCGATTTCCTGGGCCGTCTCCATCGCGGTGTCGGTCATACTCGCGACCTCCTCGGTGCTCGCGGCCTGGTCGTCCGTCGCGGCTGCGACTTCCTTGATTCCCGTGCTCGCTTCCTGGACCGACTCCTCGATGCGCTCTAGGTTATCGACGGTCCCCTCGACGAGGTCGACGCCCTCGTCGATCTCGGCGTTCGCCCGCTCGATACTCGAGACGGTCTCCTCGGTGTCCTCCTGGATCCGGCCGATCATCCGTTCGATGTTCGAGGCCTCCTCCTGGGATTCCTCTGCTAAGGACTTGACCTCGTTTGCGACGACGGCGAAGCCGTCACCGGCTTCCCCGGCGGTTGCGGCCTCGATGGAGGCGTTGAGCGCCAGGAGGTTCGTCTGGTCGGCGATGTCGTTTATGACCTCGACGATCTCGTCGATGCGCTGGACGCGTTCGCGGAGGTTCTCGATGTCCGCCGAGACCTCCCGTGCGGCCTCCTCGACACCGCCCATCTTCTCGATCGCGTCTTCCGCGGAGTCGACCGCTTCCTGGGCGACCGCTTCGGCCTGTTCGCTCGTTGCACTGACCTCCTCGGCATTGCTCGCGATCTCCTCCACGGTCGCCGAGAGGTTCGAGATCTCGCTTGCGATCTCCGACATCGACTCCTCTTGTTCGTTCGCGAGTTTGCTGATCTCACGGGACCGTTCCGTCGCTTCCCGAGAGGATTCTCTGAGATCCCTTACCGTCTCCTGGACGTCCCGGACCACACGGTCTCGGGTGGTATCCGTATGAGAGTTCGACATCGTACCTGACGGATAGCAACATACCCCTAAATAAGTGATGGGTGGCGGTGAACGGCGGCGTAGTTCCCAAGGTCGTTCCGATAGGGGGAGGGGGCGTTGGCACTCTCGGAAACCGTCGTGTTGGACTCCGAACGTGCGTGATCGTCGTTTCCCTGTCCGACAACAGGGTATCAGTTCCGGAGGGTGTGAATTCGTGCTCCCGGACCACCGCGGTAATCGACGATGCCGTCAAAGCGGACAGCTGCATCTATCGCCGGAACGTCCTCGAGGGGGTGGAAGACGACGATCCCACCGTCGAAGCGTCGAATAGCCCTGTTCAACAGCTATCGTCCTCCTCGGAGTACTCGCAAAACTGCGTCGCTGACGATGGATCGGCGTCGTTGCGGTCGGCAATACCACTCTCCTCACCGATCATAAGTTCACCCTCACGGTCGATAATCGTCACCGACACCTCGTCGTCTTCCTCGATCGTTCACTCCCGGGAGACGGACTACACCCGAACGTCCGTCGGATCGACCCAGAGGACGAAGCCGTCGTCCCGACGGATGACGCCGGCGATGCCTTTGCCCTCGACCGAGCGATCGATCGTCTCGGCCTCGAGTTCCTCGACCTGGTGGACCTCGTCGGCCAGCCAGCCGATCCGTTCGTCCGAACCGCGTTTGCGCTTGAAGACGATGATCCGATCACCGATCCCGCCCTCGCCGTCACCGAAGACCGTCTTCAGGTTGATGATCTTGGTAGTCTCCCCGCGTAGGTCCATCACGCCCTCGACGTGTGGTGGGGTGTTGGGGATCTCGGTCAGTTCGTCGGTGTTGACGATCTCCGCGACGTAGTCGATGTTGACACAGTACCGGGTGTCCGCGAGATCGAACTCGAGGACGTGCGTTCCGGACTGATCGGCGGTGACTTCTTTTGTTGCCATGTTACTCGTTGGTGTGTGCCGACCGGCGTCGTTCTGTGGCCAGTTCCTCGCCGGGACGTCTCGAGGCCCCGCCCGCGTCGAGCCCTCGGCGTCCGTGGCTGCCAGTCGCCATTATACCTCACGGATCGGAACGTACTCGCATATAGTTACTGGCTCCGGGCGGTCTCCGCCCCGGGGGGCGATCGGGCGTAGCGCTCACTCGATCTGTCCGACGACCTCGTCTACGTCGAGCCACGCGACCAGTGAGGTCTCGCCGTTCTCGGTTTTCTTGATGATCCCCCTGACGAACTCGTGTTCACCGCTTCGTTCTGTGACGCCACCGGCCTCGCCGCCGTCGTGGCCGTCGGCAACGCCGCCGTCGCTCATCGCACTCCCCGTCTCGTCGATCTGTGACTCGTGGTAGGTGACCGCCTGCGAGACGTCGGTGACACGGATGCCGAGTTTTTGTTTGTCGTCCGATCGTTTCAGGACGACGATGTAGTGTTCTTCGGAGGCCTCGCTGCGTTCGACGTCGAGCATACTCGTCGGGTCCAGTATCGCCGTGATCTCCCCACGGAGGTCGGTGACGCCGTCGATCGCGTCCGGTCCCCGCGGGAAGCGGGTGATCGCTTTCATCTCGACGATCGCGCTGATCTGTTCGATCTCGACTGCATACCGGTCGTCGTTCAGGAAGAACTCCAGAACCTGGATCGTGTCTTCGTCCCGGTGAGCCGAACGCGCCAGGGCGTCGTTGTCGACGAACGCATCGCGGTCGTCGCCCACGACGGTCTTCTCGTACGTGTCGTCTTCCATCGCGATCGCCGAGGCGTCGACCGTCGGTTCGCCGTCGGTCGTGGCGTCGATCTCCGGGACGGTCATCGTCTCACCGGCGTCGCCCGCCACCCCCTCGACCCCGGGTGATCCCTCGAGGTCGCTGTCGGCCGTCGACGTGGCGCTGTCGGTGGCGTCGGCTTCACTGTAGGTCACTTCGGCGTCCCCGGTCTGGTCGTTGGTATCTCCGGTGTCGTCGCTTGCTTCCCCGTCGTCGGTTAGGTCGTCGAGCGAGGGGTAGTCATCGTCGTCTTCCCCTCGCTGCTCGTCCGTGCCGGAGGAACCGTCGTCCGGTTCGGAGTCTGTGGCGTCGTCGACCGGTTCCGGGTCATCGCTTTCTGACGGTTCGTTCGTTTCGTCGGTCTCCTCGCCTCCACCGTTCGGGCGGAACCGGTTTCGCGTCTTTCTGATCCGTTCTGCTCTGTCGTCTGTCATGCAGGAACCTCGTTTTCGGTATCGTGTTGGTCGATCGTCTCCGCGATCTCGAGGAAGATATCACACATGTCGACCCGTTCGTCCGTCCGGAAGATAGATGTGCCGGCGGCAAAGGCCCGCTGGAGTGCGACGCGCTTTCGCACCTCGTAGTTGGGGACGTCCGGTAAAGCCTCCCCGAACCACTCGAGCATCGCCTCCGCCTCGTTCGTGTTCTCGATGCGGTTTACCACGAGCGCACGCGTGTCGATGCGAATGCCGTGATCGCGCTCGAGTGCGCTGACGTAGTCAAAGAGGAGTTCCAGCGATCGTTTGCTCGTCGATTCGGCCAGCGCGGGGATCACGAGGTTCCGGGCGGCGTACAGGGCGTTGTCGGTGATCATCCCGAGGTGGGGCGGACAGTCGACGACGACGTAGTCGTAGTCGTCGTCTACCTCCTCGAGCATCGACGCCAGCCGGGTCTCGCCGCCGACTTCCTGTAGCAGGGATGCTTCCGCGGCGTTCATCTCGATGTTACTCGCCAGGACGTCCATCTCCGCGTGAGCGTAGATCAGGTCGTCTATCGGGACGTCGCCGGCCTCGAGGAAGCCATCGAGCAGCGTCGGGTACTCGGCGTCGTAGGCCTCGAGGAGTCCGAGCCCCTCCGTCGCGTTGCCCTGGGGGTCCAAGTCGACGAACAACACGTCCCGTCCGAGACGGTTCAACGCACCGGCGACGTTGATCGCTACGGTGGTCTTGCCGACGCCCCCCTTCTGGTTTGTTACGCACAACCGCGAGGATCCCGCCATTCTGACGACGAATTCCAACCCCGAGTATATAACTCACACGGCCGACCGTTCGGCCGGCGGTCAGTTCCCGGGCGACGCCGACGGTACGGTTGACTGAAACCCGTGGCCGAATTATTTATACGTACTACAGAACAAGCGACTCGCATGACCGTTAACGTGCTGATCGTCGATAACTCGGAGGTCATGCGGGAGGTCCTCCGTGAGGCGATAAGCGAGAGATTCCACGTGGTCGGAGAGGCCGAGAACGGCAAGGAGGCGATACGAGCGGTCAAACGGTACGATGTCGACGTCATCATGATGGACATGGTGATGCCCGAGATGGACGGCGTCGAGGCGACCGCCCGGATCAAGGACATAGACCCCAGCATCAAGATCATCTTCTGTACCAGCGTGACCCAACAAGAGCGGATGAAACCCGCGATCAAAGCCGGTGCAGACGGCTACATCATGAAGCCGTTCGAGAACAGCACGATCCGGGACGCGATAAAAGACGTGGCGTTCTGATGGTTCGAGCGGTCATAGCCGACGATTCGGGCGTGATGCGCGAGATCCTCACGGAGATCCTCGAGGACGGCGGGATCGACGTGGTCGCCTCGACGAAAGACGGCGAGAACGCCCTCGAGGCGATCCTCGAGCACAAACCCGACGTCGCGACGATCGACATCGACATGCCCCGGATGGACGGCCACGAACTCATCGAGCGGGTGATGGACGAACGCCCCACCCCGATGATCGTCATCAGCGCCACAGCCGGTGAGAGAACCGAGGAGACCTTCGAGGCGCTGGAACGCGGTGCGGTCGACTTCTTCGCGAAGCCGGGCGGGGAGATGTCGATCGACATCTGGAGCAAACGAGAGGAGATCACAGAGAAGGTGAAAGCGACCGCGAAGGTCGATCCCGCGGCCCTGCGAACGCCGGCAGACGGTGAGGACGCTCGCGAGGACGCCTCGGCCGTCGAGGTCGACCGGAGGTTCCCCGGTGAGCCGACCCTCGTCATCGGGGCGTCGACCGGCGGCCCGAAAGTCGTCGAGCGAGTCCTCGCGGAACTCCCCGAACGGGCCGGACTCCGAATCCTGGTGGTTCAACACATGGCCGATCACTACACGGGACGGTTCGCACAGCGTCTCGACGAACGAAGCGGGTACGAAATACGGGAAGCCAGAGAGCGAGACCGCGTCGGCCCCGGCGAGGGCGTCGTCGCGAAAGGCGGCTCCCACCTCGAGGTCACGGGCTTTCACAATGGCGAAGTTTCCGTTTGTCACGACGATGGCCCAAAACGACATAACGTCAGGCCCGCGATAGACGTCACTATGGAGACGGCCGCACGAACGGTCACCGGAAACCTCCTCGGCGTGATCATGACCGGCATGGGCGCTGACGGGGCAGAAGGGCTGGCCGCGATCAAAGAGGCAGGCGGGAAAGCGATCGTACAGGACGAGGAGACCTCCCGGGTGTACGGCATGCCGAAGGTGGCAGCCGAGACAGTCGAGGCCGACATGGTCCTCCCCGAAGGGCGGATCGCCGAAGGGATCACCAACGCGTTCAGGGGGTGGTCGGCGTGAGCGACGTCTCGAGTACGTTCATCCACGAGAGCGAGGAGGACATCCTCAAACTCAACAACGCCTTGCTCGAACTCGAGGACGACCCCGAAAGCGCCGACGCGATGGAGACGGTCTTCCGGGTCGCACACAACCTCAAGGGCAACTTCGGCGTGATGGGCTTTACCGACGCGAGCAATCTCGCCCACGCCGTCGAGGACCTCCTCGATGGCATTCGCCAGGGCGGCCTGCGTGTCACCCCCGAACGGATGGATCTCATCTTCGCCGGCGTCGACGAACTTGAGGCGATGGTCGACGAGATCGGCGACGACGGCGAGACGACGACCGATCCGACGGGGACGATCGAGGCCATCCGGGGATCGATCGAGGGCGGCGAGGGTTCCGAGACCACGCCGGCTGACGACGCCGGCGGCCCGGCTCTCGAGATTCCGGCCGACGCCCTCTTCGAGGAGGTCAACCTCGAGGACGACCTCGAGGTGTTCCACGTCGACGTCGACGTGGGAGACAGCCAGTCGAAACGGATCGACGCGATGTTCGTCCTCGATTCGACGGCCGACGAGTACGAGCTGCTCCGAACCGTTCCACCCCGGGGAGACGTCGAGGACGGCGAGTTCGACGGTAGCTTCGACGCCTACGTGGCCGTCGATTCGACCGTCGAGACCGGCGACGTCGAGGGCTTTTACGACGAGAGCCGGTACGTCGAGGGCGTCAGCGTCGACTCGGTCACCGAGGAGGTCCTTTCGGCGAAGACGACCGAAAGCGAACCCGAGGCCACCGATGAGGACGACGATTCCAGCGGGGGCTCGTCGGTTACTCACCGGAGCAAGGAAGTCGAGTCGATACGGGTCGACGTCGAACAGATCGACCAGCTGTACAACCAGGTCGAGGAGATGGTCACGAGCCGGATCAAACTCCGAAAGATCATCGAGGGGAGCGAACTGGTCGAGGCCGAAGAGGAACTCGAGGAACACGGGAAGATCACCTCGAGTCTCCAGGATACGGTCTTAGAGATCCGGATGGTTCCCCTGAAAAAGATCGTCGGGAACTTCCCGCGGGTCGTCCGTGACCTCTCCCGCGAGCAGGACAAAGAGATCGACTTCCGGATGGAGGGGGTCGACATCGAGATGGATCGTTCGATCCTGAACGAACTGGGCGATCCGCTGATGCACATCATCCGCAACGCCGTCGAT
>LKNC01000051.1 GCA_001564255.1 Natrialbaceae archaeon Tc-Br11_E2g1 | reverse complement strand
GCGTCGGGATCGTCGCTTACGTCCGGGTGGTATTCCGTCGCCTTCTCCCGGTACGCCTGTTTGATCTCCTCGGCGGAGGCGTCCTGGCTCACACCGAGTACGTCGTAGAAGTCCTCGCTCATTCGTTATCACCCGATAATCCGTTGAAACACTTGAAACGACCGTTCTGCCCCCCGAGTCCGCCCGTCCTCGAGACGGTGGCTACCGGGAGACAGCCGGTCGAACGAGGCGATCGTTTCCGGGTCGGAGCCGGGATCCTCTTAGTTGTCGGCGTCGTCGTCGATATCTTCGAAGTCGGCGTCGACGAACTCCTCGCCCTCGTCTGCCGTCCCTTCGGGGCCGGGGTTCGGGCCAGCTCCGCCCATATCGCCCATGTCACCCATACCCGCGCCAGCGCCCGCAGCGCCTGCACCGCCACCGGCGGCGGCCTCCTGGTAGACCTGTTTACCGACTTCCTGGAGTTCGTCGCTGAGTTGCTCGGTCGCCTCTTCTATATCCTCGGCTTCCGCGTCGCCGTCGTCGATCGTCTCCTCGACCGATTCGATCGCGGCCTCGATGTCCGCCTCGAGGGCGTCGTCGATGTCGTCGTTTTCCTCGAGGAGGGTTTCAGCCCGCTGGATCGTCGCCTCGGCGGTGTTGCGTGCTTCGATCCGCTGTCGTTTCTTGCGGTCTTCCTCGGCGTTGCGTTCGGCCTCGCGTTGTAAGCGCTCTATCTCCTCGTCGGAGAGGCCGGCGCCGCCTTCGATGGTGATCTCCTCGCTTTCGCCGGTGCCTTTGTCCTCGGCGGTGACGTTGACGATGCCGTTCTCGTCGATGCTAAAGCGGACCTCGATCTGTGGGGTTCCGGCCGGGGCCGGCGGGATGCCGGTCAGGTGGAACTCCCCTAGCAACTCGTTTTTCTCGGCGAGTTCGCGTTCGCCCTGGAAGACCCGGACCTGGACGGAGGTCTGGCTGTCCGCCGCGGTGGTGAAGATCTTCGACTCCTCGGTCGGGATGGTCGTGTTCTTCTCGATGAGACGCTCGAAGAGGCCGCCTTTGACCTCGATACCGAGGCTGAGCGGCGTGACGTCGAGCAGGACGATGTCGTCGACCTCGCCGCCGAGAACCCCGCCCTGGATCGCCGCACCGAGTGCGACGGCCTCGTCCGGGTTGACGTTCTTCTGGGGGTCTTTCCCGGTGAGCTCCTCGACTTTCTCGCCGACCTGGGGCATCCGGGTGGAGCCGCCGACGAGAAGCACCTCGTCGATGTCCTCTTTCTCGTAGCCCGCGTCCTCGAGGGCCTGTTCGGTCGGTTCGACGGTTCGTTCGATCAGATCGCCCGTCAGCGACTCGAATTTCGCTCGAGTGAGCGATTTCTCGAGGTGGATCGGACCGTCGTCGGTCGCCGTAATAAAGGGGAGGTTGATCTCCGTCTCCTTGCGGCTGGAGAGTTCGATCTTCGCCTCCTCGGCGGCGTCTTTGAGCCGCTGGAGGGCCTGGCGGTCCTCCCGGAGATCGAGACCGTGTTCGTCTTCGAACCCCTCGGCGAGCCAGTCGATGATCGCCTCGTCCCAGTCGTCGCCACCGAGGTCGTTGTCACCGTTCGTGGCGACGACCTCGTAGACCCCGCCACCGAGGTCGAGGATGGAGACGTCGAACGTGCCACCACCCAGGTCGTAGACGAGGACGGTCTGGTCGGATTCGTCGTCTAACCCGTAGGCCATCGACGCCGCGGTCGGCTCGTTGATGATCCGTTCGACCTCGAAGCCGGCGACCTCGCCGGCGTCTTTGGTCGCCTGTCGCTGCCGGTCGGAGAAATACGCCGGCACCGTGATGACGGCCTTCTCTACCTCGTCGCCCAGGTAGTCTTCGGCGTCACGTTTGATCTTCTGGAGGGTCATCGCCGAGATCTCTTCGGGCGTGTACTCCTCGCCTTCGACCTCGACGGTATAGTCGTCTTCCCCGATGTGGCGTTTGATCGACTGGATCGTCCGCTCTGGGTTCTGGACGGCCTGGTTTTTCGCCGGCTTCCCGACCAGCCGTTCGTCGTCGTCGGTGAAGGCGACGACCGAGGGCGTCGTCCGATCGCCCTCGGAGTTGACGATGATCTCCGGATCGCCACCCTCCATGACGGCGAACGCGCTGTTCGTCGTACCGAGGTCGATACCGAGAATCTTGTTGCTCGCCATTGTTGACGGGTATTGTGCGCACTTTGTTTTAAGCGTTGCTACACGGGCGCAGGCGACGAATATAACTCAGCTCCGCCCCGGTGGGGAGCAACCTCGAGTTACGCCGTTCGATCCGACACGTCGCTCCCGCTCCCGTCGCTTCCGCCGTCGTCGCTCCCGCTCCCGTCGCTCCCGCCGTCGTCAGCACTCGCCTCACCCGAGTCGGCGGTGACCTCGCCGCCGAGTTCGATCGCCTCCGCGTCCCCGGCGGGTTCCTCGTCGGCCTCGTCGCTCCCTTCTTCGGTGGTCTCCGCGGGGTCTTCCTCGCCGTCGCCCACGTCCACGACGTCGCCGGTCTCCGCTTCGGTCCCGTCGTCCCTTCCGGCGTCCTCGAGGTCCTCGCTCTCGAGTTCGCCGTTGCTCACCGTCACCTGTGCTTCCTGGATGATTTTCCCGGCCATCTCGTAGCCCGGCCTGTACACCTCCTCGATCGTTCCCTCGGGGCGGGAGCTGTCGACGGTCATCATGACCTCGTGGCGCTGTGGGTCGACGTCGGTCCCGGGCTCGGGGTCGATTTCCTCGACGTTCTCGTCATCCAGAAGGCGGTCGAACTCCCGTACGGTCATCTCCAGGCCCTCCCGGAGGGTCTCGACGTCGTCGGTTTCCTCCTCCAGTGCACGCCTGAGGTTGTCACGGACGCCGACCAGCCGGGTGACGAGGTCCTCGGTCGCCCGCTCTTTGAGCTGTTCATGGCGTTTTTTCGCACGTTTTTTGTAGTTCTGGAAGTCCGCCTGTTTGCGCTTGAGCGCACCCTCGAGTTCGGTTACGCGCTCGTTTGCGTCCTCGAGGTCGCTCTCGCGGTCGGCCAGTCGCCGTTCGCGCTCGTCGAGTCGGTCCCGGAGGTCGCCGATCGTCTCGGCCTGTTCGTCGATCCGTTCACGGAGGTCCTCGAGTTCCTCCCGCTGGGCGTTGGCAGTGCCATGGAGGTCCTGTGCGGTTTCGACGATCGAGTTGACCTCGCGGGCGAGTTCGTCGTCGTACCCGGTGACCCGATCGAGCACCTCCTGGACGTCCTCGCTGGTCTCGGGGCCGTCATCCGGGCTTCCCTCCGTCTCCGGCGACGGCTCCTCCTCGAGGTCCTCCTCGGGCGGGACGTCTTCGACGGCCGGGTCCGTACCCTCGTCTTCGCTCATATCCGGGTCAACGAACAGCGAAAACAAAAGGGTTGAGATACGCCGTCGCCCTCCACTCGAGGGGAGGACGGGGCGCCTCGAGGCCGTTTCCCGGCGTCGTCACCCGACCCGACCGTATATGTATCTCCCGGACCGACGGGCCGACGTGGAGTCGATCGAACTCACAGCCGAGGACGGCACGATCAGAGTCGAGGGCGACGTCGGGACCCTCGAGGAGCTGCCCGCCCTCGAGGCCGACCCACGGACGGGGGCGCACCGTGTCCCCGCCTTTCGCTACGCCGAACTCCGTGCGACCCTCGAGGATCGACGGATCCCGTTCGAGGACCGTGTGCTGTCCCTCGAGGAACTGCCCTCGCTACACTCGGCGTACGAACTCCGCCCCTACCAGAAAGAGGCCCTCGAGGCGTGGCTCGGGACCGACCGCTGGGCCGAGAACGGGGACGAGCACGCGCCCGCGGGCGTCCTCGAACTTCCCACGGGCAGTGGCAAGACCGTCATCGCGATAAAAGCGATCGAACGGCTCTCGGTGCCGACGCTCGTGGTCGTCCCGACGATCGACTTACTCGAGCAGTGGGCGGGCGAACTCGAACGTGAGTTCGATCGCCCGATCGGTCGCTTCGGCGGCGGCGAGCAACGCATGGCGGCGATCACGGTCTCGACGTACGACTCCGCGTACCTGAAAGCCGACTCGGTCTGTGACCGCTTTGGCTTCGTCGTCTTCGACGAGGTCCACCATCTCGGTGGTGTGAGCTACCGCGATATCGCCCGGTTGCTCGCCGCCCCCGCCCGCCTCGGGCTGACCGCGACCTTCGAACGCCCCGACGGCGCACACGAGGTCCTCGCGGAGATCGTCGGCCCCCTGAGCAGCCGGGTCGGCGTCGACGATCTCGCCGGCGAGCACCTGGCCGACTACGACCTGAAACGCCTCGAGGTCACGCTCACACCCGAGGAACGAGCCGAATACGACCACAACCAGGAGGTCTTCACCGACTACCTCGCCCGGTCGAACATCCAACTTCGCAGTGGTTCGGACTACCAGGAACTGGTCAAACGCTCCGGGACGGATCCACGCGCTCGCGAGGCCTTACTCGCGAAACAGCGCGCCCGCGAGATCGTCTACGGCAGCGAGGCGAAACTCGACGCACTCGAGGGGGTCCTCGCCGACCACCGCGACGATCGGGTCATCGTCTTCACCGCCTACAACGACCTCGTCTACGACGTCGCCGAACGCTTCCTGATCCCGGCGATCACCCACCGGACGGGCACGGGCGAGCGCCGCGAGATCTTAGAGCGCTTTCGCGAGGGGACCTACTCGCGGGTGGTCACCTCGAACGTCCTGGACGAGGGTGTCGACGTTCCGGACGCGAACGTGGCGGTGGTCCTCTCCGGGAGCGGGAGCGAACGCGAGTTTACCCAGCGTCTCGGTCGAATCCTGCGGCCGAAGTCGGACGGGGGTCGGGCCCTGCTCTACGAGGTCGTAAGCGACGACACCGCCGAGGAACGGGTCTCACGCCGGCGACGCTACCCTCGAGTGTGACCTGCCCGCCGGCCGCAGCCGTATTGTATTTTGAATACAAAACACCTCTCGGTGAACGCCCCTCGAGAGCGTCCGTCGGTCGGTGAGCCACAAGGGAGTTACGGGCGTTTGTGGTCCCAAAACGGCGTTTCTCTCGGCTCTCTCGGGTCTGGCCGTGGCGCAGAGACGCTTTCGTCGTACCGTCGCCCCCGTAGCATGTGTTCGCGATTGGGCAAACACCGCAATACTTATGTCGTTCGTGATTCAAACCAACAGTGTATGTCAACCGGAAACCCGAGATCACTGGGGTTCGATTACGAGTGGGAGTATTCGCCGCGGGTGGGGACGCTGTTCGGCGCCTTCACCCTCGTGGCCGTCGTCGGCTGGATGGTGACCGTCATGCTGACGGCGATCCACCTCTATGCCATCCCGGCGATTCCAGCCGACGCGCCGGTCGAAGGGAGTATCGAAGTCATCACGAGCCCGTGGGCGTACGTGCTCGGAATACCGCTTGCGACGTTGGGTGGCTTTTACTACCTGACGACGATCGGGCTCGGGCTGTTGTGGTTCGATACGCGCCACCCGCTGATCATCAAGATCCTGACGCCGATCACCGCCAGCGGTGTGGTGTTCTCGACGTATTTCGTCTACTTGCAACTGGGCGTCATCGGGGAGATCTGCCCGTTCTGTATGGTGTCGGCGGCCGCGACCGTCATCCTGTTCGGTCTCGAGTTAGTTATCCTCTCGATGAGCTCCACGCCGTCGCTGTCGGCGATGGCCGGTGACCTCGGGCGCGTCCTCGGGAAGACGAACTACCCGGTCGTCCTGTTCCCGGTTCTCATCGGTCTGGTCACCCTCGGCGGGATGTTCGTCGTGCCCGCGTTGCCGCTGCCGGACGCCGTCCCGTTCGTCTGAGCGGCGAGGTCGGTTGCCGTCGGCCGACGCCGTGAGCCGTGGCGGACTTCCCGGCTTTTGTATTACCGTCCCGCCGAGTCGCGTCCGCCCCCCCGTGGAAGGGAGACCGTGATCCGCGTTCCGCGTGGGTCGACGTCCGTAACGTCGATCGATCCTCCGGACCGGCGGACGATCCAGTAGACCAGCCACAGGCCGAGCCCGCTGCCGTGGTAGAGGTCGTCGATCGCGTCGCCGCTCTCCAGGACGGCACGGTCCATCTCGGGAATACCGCCCCCGTCGTCGACGACCTGTATCTCGACGCTCCCGGTCTCTACCGTGACGGTGAGAGCGACCGACGGTGAGTCACGGTCGTTGTGGACGATCGCGTTCTGAACCAGTTCCTCGAGCGCCTCGTCGATGTTCGCCGTCGCCGAAACCATCGCCCGGTTGGGGACGTCGACGTCGATACGGGCGCTCGAGCCGGTCCGAGCCGAATCGGCGATCCGGCGAACCACGTCTGCGACGTCGGTCGGCCGACGCTCCGGTTGTTCGCTGAGGACGTCCGTGATCGCCCGCGATTTTTCACTCGTCGTCAGCAGGTTCTCCGACAGGGTAATCACCTCGTCGGCGGCCTCGGCCAGCGGTCCCGACGCTGTAGAACGGATCGACTCGGCCTGGCCACGGATCACCGTCAGGTCGTTACGGAGGTTGTGTCGCAGGATCTGATCGACCACACGAAGCTGGCGGTGGAGCTCTCTGAGTTCGGTGATGTCGGCCTGGACCGCGACGAGTGCCGTCACGTCCTCGCCGTCCATGATCGGCGAGATCGTCTGATAGGCGGTGTACAGTTCGCCGCCTTTCCGACGGTCGGTCACCTCCTCTACCCAGACGTCCCCCGAGAGGACGGTCTCCCACAGCTTCTCGAAATACTCGTCGGACATTTCCCCGGAGTTGAGGATCGCCGGGGTCCGGCCGAGCGCTTCCTCGCGATCGTACCCCGTGATCTCCTCGAAGGCGGGGTTGACGTACTCGATCGTTCCCGCCGGATCGGTGATGTAGACGGCGTGACCCGACGCCTCGACGGCCCGCCGAAACTGGCGGAGTTCGTCGGTTCGCGTCCGTAGATCGAGCGACTGGGCTCGGAGGCGAAGCAGCGCCTGGATCCGCCACTCGAGTTCGGCCTGCCGGATCGGGAGCGAGACGATCTCGTCGATCGTCGTCCCGAAGACGTTGTCGGCGATCTCACCCCGGTCGGTCTCGATGATCTCCGTTCGACCCTCGGGCAACAGGAGAAGGACGGGAAAGAGCACCGGTTCGGCCGCCGATTTGACCCGTCTGAGGTCCTCAGCGTGCCGTTCGAGCCCACCGCTGTCGACGATACAGAGGTCCGCGTCGGCCGTCTCGAGGTTCGCCCCGGAGTCGACCACCCCGTAAGTGTCGTGTGCCGCCAGCCACTCCCGGAGGACGCGTCGGTTCCCGTCCTCGGCGATGAGCGGATGGATCGTCGCGGCGTCGACGGGCGGGGACGATCCGAACTCGAGGTCGTCGGTCGCCCGGGAGTCGTGTGAACTGTCAGTCATCCTGCCAGCTGGGAGTTCCAGTCAAAATCCCCCGGAGGTCGGACATCGGGTCGCCGACCGTCAGGCCGTGTTCGGTGATCCGTAGCTCCCGGAGCCAGTTCTCGAAGTCGCTCGTTCGCATCTTGAGGACGCCGATCACCTTGCGGAGTTCGCCTTTGTACTCGACGTGGCGGAGGACGACGATGTTGTCGGCGAGGTGGCTCATCTGCTGTTCCGTCGCCCGGAACTCGCCGGTGATCCCGTGGACCTCGTTCGTGACCAGACCCGTCACACCCATGTTCCGAAGGTACCGCCCGATCTTGATCAGGTGTTGTGTCGGGTCGCCTCCGGTGCCGCGAAACGCCCGTTCGTAGCCGCTGACGCCGTCGATCATGATGATCTCCGACCCTTCCTCTTCGACCTCCCGGCGGATCCGGTGGGTGAACTCGTCGACCGTGAGTTCGTCCGGGCTGATCTCCTCGATACGGAGCGTGCCCCGCTCGAGCATCGCCCCGACCGGAATGTTGACCGCCTGTGCACGCTCGAGCATGGTCTTTCGGCTCTCCTCGAAACTGTAGAGGACCGATCGCTGGCCGCGGCCGGCGGCTTCTTTCACGAACTGGAGGCCGGTGGTCGTCTTCCCGACGCCGGTCGGGCCGCTCAGGAACGTGACCGTCCCGGTCGTGAGGCCGCCACTGAGCAACGAGTCGAGTTCGGGCACGCCCGAGGAGAGCGTCTCCGAGGTGAACTCCCGGCTGTGGTGGTCGGGGACGAGTCTGGGCCAGACACACATCCCGTCGTCGGTAATCGTGATCGTATGCGGGCCACGCTGTGTGTCGGACCCCCGGAACTTCGAGACCGCAACCGTCCGCCGATCCTCCTCGAGGTCGAGGCCGATGACGGCGTCGACCAGAAACTGGAGGTCGTCGTCGGGAATCGACTCGGCGGCCTGTGAGGTCAAAAGGACCGTCGCTCCCTCGGCTTTGAGAAAGTCGAGCAGTCCCAGGACCTGCGTTCGAAACTGGTGATCGTCGGTGGTCAGGTACCGGAGTTCGGTGATCGGGTCGATGACGACCCGATCCGGGCCGATCGCGTCGACTTCGTCACGAACGTCCTCGACCAGCGACGCGTTCTCCACTTCACCAGATCCGAAGAGGTCGTAGGTCCGATCGTCGTGAAACTCCGCCTCGGACGGGGAGAGGTTGAGGAAGTCGACGGGGTCGACGTCCAGTCCGAAACCGTCGGCGGTATCCCGGAGATAGGCGGCGGGTTCGCCGAGGTTGATGTACAGACACGTGTCCCCCGAACGCACCCCTTCGGCGAGAAAGTGAAGGGCGAAAATCGTCTTCCCCGTTCCCGGTGGGCCCCTGAGCAGCGTCCCGGAAGCGGGCAACAGTCCCCCATCGAGTATCGCGTCACCCCGCCGAACTCCCGTTCGAACCCGACCCTGGCTTACGGAGTCGTCCATAATCGTGGATGAGTTTATTATCGTAAGTAGTTTCGGTCTGTGATGGACTATGAAGTGAAACTGATACGTCCCCCGGAGACCGGTACCAGTCGGCGTCCCGGACCCCACGACCGTAGCCCCCATAGACCGTCTCGGAAACCGAACACACGTCCGGAACCGTGTTTCACCGCCGTCGACCTCTCCGGGTGCGATCGGTTTTTATACTCTGCCTGGCTACCGACCACCGGACGAGTGAACATCCCGCACCCCAATGCGAACCAAAACCCCCTCCACCGACGACCACCACGAGCCGACGTACGATCACGAAAACGACCGGTACGTCCTTTACTACGACGAGGACGGAACCGCGACGCTGACGACGACGATCGTCCACGGGCTCGCGGCGATCACCGACGTGGACGTCTCCCAGGGGGAGTTCTCGCTGTACGACAGCGTCGACCCTGACGCCCTCGAGCGCATCTTCGGTTCGAAAGCCGACGGAGCGTCACGGACCGGTGGCCACGTGGCGTTTACCGCGCTCGAGTACCAGGTCTACGTCTACGCCTCCGGTGAGATCCACGTCTACCCCTCCGAGAACACCCGACCGGATCCCGCCGGCGTGGAACCGACCCGTCGGTAGGGCCCTCGCCCCGGGACGCCGGTTCGTGACCGACAGTGTATTTCCCCCCGACCTCTTGGACTC
Organism: Natrialbaceae archaeon Tc-Br11_E2g1; assembly: GCA_001564255.1. Lineage (GTDB taxonomy): Archaea > Halobacteriota > Halobacteria > Halobacteriales > Natrialbaceae > Tc-Br11-E2g1. The sequence continues at coordinate 3,771 of LKNC01000051.1, read as the reverse complement.
GAGTATGACAGTGATCGCCTTCCTGAGCGTCGCACCGGTCATCGAGGGGAGTATGGCGAGTGAGGTCGCGAAGGCAGTCGACGCCCTAGAGGGGTTCGACGTGACCTACGAGACGACGCCGATGGGGACGACGATCGAAGCCGAGGACGTCGGGGAGTTGTTCGACGCGGTCCGGGCGGCTCACGAGGCCGTCGACGGCGACCGCGTCAGCACGTTCCTCAAGGTCGACGACAAGCGCACGAGCACCTCGAGTGCCACCGAAAAGGTCGAGTCGGTCGCCGAGCACCTCGGCCGGAGGCCCGAAGGCGGGGAGTGATCGCGCCGGTCGTGGGCCTGCCACCGGGGGTGTTCCGAAACCGGAGGCCTGGACGTCCACGGAGTAGTTCGGCGGCGTTGGGATCAGGTTCGCCGAGAGAGCACCCCGAACAGGACCGTCGACGCGAGCGCGGCGAGTGCCAGCACGATCCAGGCGGCGGCGTAGCTCCGGACGTCGACGAGGTACCCGAACACCGGCGGCGTTACGAGAGCGCCGCAGTTGAGAGCGATCTGGCCGCCGGCGGTCGCGCTTCCGATCCCCTCACTGGGGACGAGCGAGCCGATGTAGGAGTAGTAGATGCCGGGCCACCCGAGGACGAAAAAGCCCAGTGCGGCGAACAGGGCGAACGCGGTGAGCCGGGAGTCGACGAGGGTGACCGACAGGAAGAGGACGAACGACGCGCCGGCCTGGAAACAGAGGATCACGGGTGCCGACGTCCGAAGCGGCGTCGAGAGCCGGTCGGCGAGCCAGCCGACGACGATGCGGCCGACGCTGCCCGAGACCTGCGCGCCGGCGAGGGTGATCCCCGCGAAGACGACGGTCGCACCGACGGCCTCGTCGACGTAGAGGATCGTGTAGCCGGTCGTGGTGAACAGTCCCGACGCGAGCAGGAAGCCGGCGAGCAAAACGAGGACGTAGCCGGGGGTCTCGAGGTGGTCCCGGATGGCGACCGAATCGCCGTCGCCACGTTCGCCCTCGGCGTCGTAGACCAGCCAGAAGACGACACTCACGACACCCGCACACGCCGTAGCGAGGAGGAAGCCGACCTCCCAGCCAAAGCGTGTCGCGCCGAACCAGGGGATCGCGATAGCACTGATCCCACTGCCGGCGGTGACGCCGACCTGTTTGATCCCCATGGCGGTGTTGAGCCGTTCGTGAGGGATGGCGTTGAAAACGGCTATGTTCGTCCCCGGCATTGCGGTCGCGTAGAACGCCCCGAGGACGAAGACGGCGACGAGCAAGGCCACGTACGACGGTGCGACCGTGACGCCCACCGAACCCACACCGAGGCCGAGCAAGCCCACAACGAGGACGAGCCGTTCGCCGTAGGCGTCGATGACCCTCCCGATCGGGAGCAAACAGAGGGTGTACCCGAGCGTCAGCGTCGTCAACAGCACGCCGACGGACGTCGCCGAGACGCCGAAGTCGTCGCGAACGAACGGGGTGACCGCGTAGATGGCGTAAAAACAGACGCTTGCGGTGACCTGCCACAGCAGGATGATCGCCGTGTACTCCTTCCATCCGCGCGAACGACCGATCACCATCGGTCGATCCTCGAGCCCGCGCGGGTCGGGTAACGGCTGTGGTTGACGGCCTCGAGACGCGGCGGCAACGACGGGGTGTCTTCGATCGGCATCCGTGTCTCGGATGCCCTTTCGGGACCGCCCGGAAATGCGTACCGGATCTATCGCACCATATACATTATCGATCGTGATATAGGTCGCCGTCGCGCCGCCGGAGCCGAGAGCACAACACTGAACTTCCACGTCTGTGTAGCGCGAAGTATGGAAGAGACGACACTCGAGGTCGAGGGGATGGCCTGTGGGGGCTGTGAGGAGAACGTGACGGACGCTCTCGAGACTCTGGCCGGCGTCTCGTCGGTTTCGGCGGATCACGAGCGAGATCGGGTCCGGGTCGAACACGACGAATCGAGGGCCGACGTGGGTACGATCGCCGAGGCGATCGAATCCGCCGGCTACGACGTCACACCGTAGGCGGGCGAACTGCCAAACTGTTTTAGGAAGGACGCCGAACCGTCGGTATGGACAGTGTAAACCGGATGGCGATCGAACTCGTCGACGAGGCTCTAGAGTATACCGAGGAGCTAAACGTCGGTGCCTACGAGCTCGAGAACGGCGCGACGGTACTGGACTTCGGCGTGGACTTCCCAGGCGGGATCGAGGCCGGACTGCTGTTGACCGAGATCCAGACGGCGGGGATGGCGACGCCCGGCCGCGACCTGGCACGGATCGGCGAGGCGACGATTCCCCACGTCGAGCTCTCGACGGACCAGCCCGCACTCTCTTTGCTTTGCTCACAGAAAGCGGGGTGGGAGCTCGCGACCGAGGAGTTCGAGGGGTTGGGGAGTGGTCCTGCCCGTGCGCTCGTGGCCGAAGAAGAGGAGTTCCGCCGGGTCGGCTACACCGACGCGTTCGATCTGACGGCACTCGCCGTCGAAACGGACGAGTTACCCGGCGAGGCCGCGGCCGAACAGGTCGCCGACTTCGCCGACGTCGAGCCGACCGGCGTCTTCTTGCTCGCCTATCCCACGGCGAGTCTCGTCGGGAGCGTCACGAACGCCGCCCGCGTCGCCGAACTCGCGACGTTTCGACTGGCCGAACTCGGCTACGACCCCCTCGACGTCGTCTCCGCGTCCGGACGTGCGCCCGTCCCGCCGGTCGCGCCCGAGGAGGGTGAGGCGATCGCCCGGACGAACGACGCGCTGGCGTACGGCGGTTCGGCACACCTCGTGGTCCGCGAGGAGTTCGACCGGTTCGACGGGATCGTCTCGACGGCCGCCGAGGAGTACGGCCGGCCGTTCGCCGACGTCTTCGAGGAGTTCGGGTGGTCGTTCGAGGAGGCCCCGGCGGAGCTTTTCGCCCCGGCGACGGTGACCGTCGACGTTCTCGGCGGCCCGACTCACGTCTACGGGGAGACCCGCGAGGACCTGCTCGTCGAGTCGTTCGGGATCTAGCACGCCGTCAGGCGTTGACTACAGCCCCGACCCCCGCCGACGACGGGTTCGATCCTGCAGATCGGGCTCGACAACAGGCCAGCCGACCCGGCGCCGACCGGTATCGCAGGTGTGTTTATACCCCTGGAGTTCGTACAGCTGGACAGTATGTCAACGTCGGAATCGACCGAGCCAGTAGACCCGGAGAGGGTGGACGAGGAGAAGATCCCGAAATCGTTCTACATCCTGTTCGCCTGGCTCGCGATCGTCACGCTCGGCGGGCTGTTCATGATCTTCATGCCGGACCTGTTCCGTGCGATCGCAGAGGTCTTCATCTAGATCCGGGCCCCGTCTGTTCTGGCAGTGACCCCCTACACGGGACCACGACCGGAGGGCAACTCTCTCCAGTACTCGAGACGGTCCCCGAGTATCTTGGCCTCGATCCGCTGGAGGTGCTCGCTTACGGTCGCCGGGGAAACCCCGAGGTTCGTGGCGAGTTCGCGGTGAGTCGTCTCACGGGGGACCTCGTAGTACCCTTCGGAGACGGCGAGTTCGAGGACCGCACACTGTCTGTCGGTCAACACAGACCCGAGCCGGAAGACGTCCGGGTCGTACTGGCCGGTTCGCTCGAGGGCGATGTCGATCTCCGGTGGCAGGTCGGCGACGGCCCGCTGGACGGCACGGTTCGTCCCGAAGACGGTGAGTTCGAGCGCCCTGTCCCGGCGGCCGTCGACGTAGCGCATCGGCCACCGGAGGGCGATCCCGCGTTCCTCGAGGATCG